>DASSQB010000189.1:0-4755 GCA_035702725.1 Terriglobales bacterium
AGCCGCTGGTGCCGACGAAGACATCGCGCGCCCGCATGCGCCCACGGGCAGTAGTGAGCTGAAAGCCGCTGCCGTTGCGGTCGATGGTGTTGACGCGAGCGTGGTCGAAGAGCTGGGCGCCCGCTCGTCTGGCGGCATGAGCCAGGCCGGCAACGTAGCGCGCGGGATTGAGTCCGGCGCTGACTTCGTCAACCAGGCCGCCGTGGTAGATGTTGGAGCCGATTTCGCTGCGTAGCTCGCTGCGCGGCACCACGCGCAGGTGATGGTTGAAATCGCGGGCGATGATTTCGGCGGAGCGGCGGAAGGAGGCAAAATGCGCCGGCTTGCAGGCGACCTCCAGGTGGCCGCAGCGGACGAAGTCGCAGGCAATCTGCTCTTCCTTGACGATCTGCTCCACGCAATCAATAGAGGCAAGCGAGGCGGCATACATGCGGCGCGTGGCGTCAAGGCCGTAGCGCGGGAGCAGCTTGCGTATGCCGACCTTCATGCCGGTGAGCACCATGCCGCCATTGCGCGAACTGGCACCCCAGCAGAGAGATTCGGCTTCGAGGACCGCGACCTTGGCACCGCGGCGGGCCAGGGTACGAGCAGCAGAAAGGCCGGAGAAGCCGGAACCGATGACGGCGACGTCTATCTTTTCCGGCAGCGGTGCAGAGTCGCCTTGAGGCATGGCGACGGTGTCCCACCAGAAGACTCGTTCGTTGTAGTTCATGAGGGGGTGATCAGGAGACATTTGTAATTGAGTAATTCGTAATTTGCAATTGTTGGGGGACCCCGGGGAGAGGAGCGATCACTTGCCAAGGAAAGTCTGATTAAGTCGGATGCGATTACCTGAGCGGCTAAAGCCGCTGCGATTTTTCGGCAATCTGCGGACGGCCTGAAGGCCGTCGCTTTCAAAACCAGCAGCTTAATCAGAGTCTCCCTAAATCAGGCGGGCATATCATGTGCCAACGACACAGGAAATCTTGTGGGTTGACACAGGGGAAAAACGGCGGTATTTTGCGCGCACTCGAACTTCCGCAAGAAAATCTACAGGCCTCTCACGGTCCGCAGGCGGAGGTAAGACGTGACCTCCCGATGGATAACAACGTTGCTGCTGATAGCGGCAACGACAGCAACGGCAAGGACCGGCAAATCTGCCGCAGCGCCTGATTTCCCGGGTAAATCTGATTCGCCGCAAGAAGAATACAACGCCGAGGCGCGAGAGCTGCTGAAGCGGGCGCGTGCGGGCGATGCGAGCGCGCAATTCCGCCTGGGGCTGGCGCTGGAGCAGGGCGACGGAGTCAAGCGGGATTACACGCTGGCGCGGGGGTGGTATGAAAAGGCAGCACAGTCGGGCGACCCGGCGGCGCAGAACAACCTGGGAGCGCTGCTGGCCAAAGGGCTGGGAGGCGGGCAAGACGCCGCCGGCGCGGTGCGCTGGTATCTGCGGGCAGCGGTGAGCGGATTGGCAGCGGCGCAAAACAACCTGGGCTACATGTATTCCACGGGCCAGGGCACAAATGTGGATGTGGGGGAAGCGGTGCGCTGGTACAGCAAGGCGGCGGCGCAACATTTTCCGCCCGCGGAAGCAAACCTGGCCCACCTGTACAGCACCGGGCGGGGAGTGGCGCAGGATGAGGCGCGGGCGGCGGAACTTTACCGGCGGGCCGCAGCTGCGGGCTATGTTCCGGCGGAGGTGGGTGTGGCCAGCATGTACGCGCAGGGGAGAGGGGTGCCGCGGGACCTGGGGGCAGCGGCTCGCTGGCTGCGGCGGGCGGCGGAGCGGGGTTCAGCCACGGCGCAAAATAACCTGGGATTTGCCTATGAGCACGGCCTGGGAGTGCTGCGTGACAGAGCAGCATCGCTGTTCTGGTATCGGAAGGCGGCGGCGCAGGGGCTGGCAGAAGCGCAGAAGAACGTGATGGTGATGGAAGGGGGAGGGGTCGAAGGGAAGACATCGCAGGTGAGCAACGACCAGAGCTTCCGATAAGGGTTTTGCCACCGTGGCGAAAGCCCGTCAAAATTGTGAGTCCTATTCCCACGGCTGAAGCCGTGGGCTTCCACGTCAGTACTCATCTCTGTCGGCGGATCAGATGGCCACCAGGGCCACGCCGCCAGCCACTAATAATGCGGCGATCCAGCGCCTATGGTCCACGCGCTCATGCAGGAAGATGCGGGCAGCAACGGCGTTGGCGATGAAGGTGAGGGAAGCGGAGGCCGGCGCCACCAGGCTGACGTCCTCCCAGGAAAGCGCCATCAGCAGGCTGTAGAAGGCGCAGGTCATGGCCAGCAGGCCGAAGAGGAAATTGGGGGTCGTTACCACCCGGCCAATCACATGCAGCAACCCGCGCCGCCGCCGCAATTCGCCCAGGTCGCCGATCTGCTTCATGGCGTGCGAGAGCAACACGTCGCCGGTAGCGGAGGCGAGCACGATGGCGGCAATGGACAGCCAGGCGTAGAGATCTCTCACGAAGTCTTTCCCCTTATCACGCTCCACCTCGCGATAGCGCTTCCGGCTGGCGCGCCTCTTCGCCGTGCGGGTGATGGGTAAGCGCGGGCCCCTGGGCGACGAAACCGACTCCGGCGGCGATGAGCACAATGCCGAGCCAGCGCGTGGCGGTCACGTTTTCATGCAGCAGAAATTTGGCAATGAAGGCCAGCAGGACATATCCGATAGAGGTGGCGGGCAGCACGTAGGTCAAGTCCGCCCAGGAAAGCGCGGTCATGTAGGAGGCAAAAAAGGCGATGAGCAGCAGCACGCCCAGCGCTACCCAGGGATGGGCCACGGCGAAGATGATTTGATGCCAGTGATTGAGCGGAACCTCGCCCACTTCCTTCATGCCGCGGGAAAGAAGGGCATCGCCGGAGGAGCCGAAAATTACGACTCCCAGCAGGACCAGGTACTTACGCAGGTTCACGCGCGATCCTAGGCGTTGGCCGGCTCCACTGCTTCCGTTTCCTCGGGTTGCGATTCGCCGGCCACCGGCGGAATCGGACCCGGCTTGCTGCGCTGCTCCCGTACCCAGCGTTGGCGTTGAGAACGGAGCTTGAGGAAGGTTCTGGCTTCCTTGTAAAGCCGCTTGCGTTCCGAGGAGCTGAACACCGCCTTCCTGATGATGCGGAAGGCGGCCCGCGGGCGGAAGTAATATTCGTCGTAGAAACGGTGAACGGATTCCAGAATCTCCTCGCTGGAGAGTCCGGGATATTCGATGTGGGCCAGTTGATGGCCGCCTTCGTCCACCATCTTGCGGTTGGACATGAACCCATTCTTCACGGCGTACTCAAAAAGCTCCGTGCCGGGATAGGCGTGGGCCACCGAAACCTGAATGGTTTCCACATCCAGTTCTTTGGCGAACTTGATGGTGTTGCGCACGGTTTCGCGGGTTTCACCCGGCAGGCCGACAATAAAATCTCCGTGAATCACCAGGCCCAGCTTGCGGCAGTCCTTGGTGAACTGGCGGGCGCGTTCCACGGTAGCGCCTTTCTTGATGTTTTTCAGGATCTGGGCATCGCCGGATTCATAGCCCACAATCAGAAGGCGGCAGCCGGCCTCGCGCATCGCCTTCAAGGTTTCGTAGTCGGTGGTGACGCGGGAGGTACAGGACCAGGTGAGGCCCAGCGGCTTCAGCTTCTGGCAGAGCTCGATGGTGCGCGCCTTCTGCAGGTTAAAGGTGTCGTCGTCGAAGAAAAATTCTTTCACCCAGGGCCAGTACTCCTTGGCCCTGGCCATCTCGGCGGCCACCTTATCGGTGGAACGCTTGCGCCAGGGATGGCCGCTCAGCGTCTGCGGCCACAGGCAGAAGGTACACTGCGCCGGGCAGCCGCGAGTGGTGTAAAGCGACACAAACGGGTGCAGGAGGAAGGGCACATTGTAGCGGCGCACATCCAAGTCGCGCTTGTAAACGTCGGTGACGTCGGGCAGTGCGTCCAGATCGGTAATCTGCGGCCGGTCCGGGTTGTGCACCACGGCGCCGTTCTTGCGGTAGGAGATGCCCAGAATCTCCTGCAGCGGCTTGCCCTGGGCGAATTCCACTACGGCATAGTCGAATTCCTTGCGAGCTACAAAATCAATGGCGGCGCAATCGCGGAGCGAGCGTTCGGGCAGCACCGACACGTGGGGCCCAACAAAACATACCTTGATGTGAGGATTGGCCGCCTTGATCGCCTCCACCAGCCGAATGTCGCCCGGAAACCCGGGAGTGCTGGTGAACAGCACCAGGAATTCATACCCCTGGGCGATGTTAATGGTCTCCTCGGAGGAGACGTGATGGGGTGGCGCGTCCAACAGCCGCGAACCCTCCAGCATGCCCGCGGGGTACGCCAACCATACGGGATACCAGTAGGATTCAATTTCGCGAGTTGCCGGCCAGCGGGACCCGGCTCCTCCGTCAAAATTTTCGAAGGAGGGAGGGTTCAGAAACAAAGTTTTAAGAGGCATATTGTGTGAATGCTTTATGTTAACACCCAATCCCAGGTTGCCGGGAAGTACATCTCCGGTTACAGCTTCTCGCTACCATCGTCTGGACCCAAAAAGTCCCACCCCTAGCCCAAGAAGGCACAGTTGCAACTCCTGCGCGCCACCGGGGATCTGGAGAAATGGGCCTTTCGCCACCCCTGAGGCGGGTGGCTTGCCAGCTGCGAGGCGAGGCGCTATTCTCAACTCTGCCAATAACTTAACTCTAGTTTGTGGGTGTTCGCAGGACGAAAGCTTTTCTGTACCGCTTTTCCGCCCCTCAATGCATCAAATACACAATTCAACGTAAAGGAATTGGT
>DASSQB010000190.1:0-3017 GCA_035702725.1 Terriglobales bacterium
GGAAGATGAAGCCAATGCGGTCAGCGGCGCTGCGCTTCAGGTACTGGCCCGACGATTCCACGAACGACCAGTAGATGAACAGGGGGCGGCCGATAATGTTCTCCCGCGGAACGAAGCCCCAATAGCGGCTGTCGTAGCTGACGTCGCGGTTGTCACCCATTACGTAGTAGCGGTCCGGCGGCACTACCAGATCCTCGCCTTGGATATGCGAGCTTATGGTCAGGCGCCACTCCGGGGTCACGCTGTTGGCGTCGCTGGCGGAAATCGCGGGGAAGTTATCCCGGTAGGGGTTGTAACTTCCGTTGCGCAGCACATACTCCTGCTCATTGAGCGCCTGGCCGTTGCGGTAGACGATGCCGTCGCGCAGGTGAATGCGATCGCCGGGCACGCCCATAACGCGCTTCACCACATACAACCCGGGCTCGGCCGGGGAGAGAAACACAACAATGTCGCCGTCCTTGGGATCGTGGTAGGGAAGCAGCGGCCCCAGGTAGTGCGAATCTGGCGCGAAGCCGATACGGTTGACAAAGACATGGTCGCCGATCAGCAGCGTGTCCTCCATGGAGCTGGAGGGAATTTCGAAGGCCTGCACAATGAAAGTAATAATGAAAAGTCCCACCACCAGCACCACGGCCAGCGAGGCCAGGAATTCAACCGTGGTCTCTTTTTTCTTTTCCTCTTTCTTGGGCAGCTTCTTGGCCGGAGACTTCGTCTTGCTGAGCGCGGTTGCCATCAGTATTAATTTACCCGGTTGCGCGGGATACTGCTAATTTACCAGCCGAAAGGTGCGGTGCCAGCGCGTGGCCTGGACAACATGGGTCATCACGTAGGCAAAGTGGGACAAGGTGTCGCCGCCGGCGCCGGCCATGCCGGGGTCATCTTCCGGGGCGCGAATTGACCAGTAGATGATTAGCGGCCGTCCTACGATGTTGGCTCGCGGCACGAAACCCCAGAAGCGGCTGTCCAGGCTTTCGTCGCGGTTATCGCCCAGCACAAAGTATTGCCCGGGGGGGACCACCAGCTCGCCGTCGTGAACCAGGCTGCGCATCTGCAGCCACCAGCGCGCCTCCACCCCGGCGGCCACGAAGTCGGTGTTGGGGAAGTGGTAATGGTAGGCATCATCCGCCGCCGAGCGATAGATGGCGTAGTTTTCCTTCAGCGGTACGCCGTTCACCCAGACCTGCTTTCCGCTCATGCGGACGTGGTCGCCGGGCACTCCGATCACGCGCTTTACAAAGTGCTGATCGGGGTGCACTGGATAATGAAATACCACAATATCGCCACGCTGAATCTTGCTGTAGGGCAGAACGTGACCCCACATGCCGCCATTGGCGTAGTCCACCTTATCTACCAGCAGGTAATCGCCAATGAGCAGGGTATTTTCCATGGATTCGGAAGGGATCTGGAAGGCCTGCACCAGAAAGGTGATGACAAACAGGGCGATGACCACGGTGACCAGTAGCGACTGGATAGAGGCGGGCATGCCGGCGCGCAGCGCCCGTCGCCGCTCCGGGGCGGCGGGGGCAGGTTGCGGCTCCGCCGTGGGCTGCGGGCTTACTTCTTCCGTTACTGGCTGGTCAGTCACTTGCTCTTCTCAGGTGCTTTGCTCTTGGCGCTGAGTGCCGGCAGCGACCACAAATATTCCAGGGCCTGGCGTGCAGCCTCCTGCTCGGCACGCTTCTTGGTCGGTCCTGCCGCCTGGGCCACAAACTCCGGCTGGTGGTCCGTCCCACCCTTATGCAGACGCGCTTCCACGGTAAAAGTTTTCCTATGTTCGGGGCCTTCTTCATTTACCAGGACGTAGGAAGGCTGGGCGTGCCCGGTGGAGTGCACCACCTCCTGCAGGGTGGACTTGTAATCGGTGATGGGCACGGTGGCGCCGCCGGGAAGCCCACGCAGTTCGGGAAGCAGGATGCGCTGCAGGATTAGTTCCCGCGCTTTCTCCAAACCCGCATCCAGGTATATGGCTGCCACTACCGCTTCCAAAGCATTCACCAGCAGGGCAGCCTTGCCGCGCCCGCCGCTTTTCTCTTCGCCCCGGCCTAGAGCCAGGTACTTGCCCAGGTCCAGTTCGCGGGCCACCCGCACCAGGTGCCGCCCGCTTACCAGGTGGGCGCGCAGCTTGGAGAGGTGCCCTTCTTCGAACTCCGGATAACGCCGGTAGAGCTCCTCGCTGGTTACGAAGCCCAGGACGGCGTCGCCCAGAAACTCCAACTGCTCGTTATCTATGATCTTACCGCCCGCGGCAGCTTCCTGCTCGCGCGCCCGCGAACTGTGGGTCAGCGCCCGGTGCAGCATTTCCGGGCGCTGAAAGTGGTGTCCCAGGAGGGCTTCCAGTGCGGCTATGTTCGGCTTCTCCATGACAGACCAGCGGGTGACTCCGCCTTGTGAGGCACCCTGCCGCGCGGCACATCGATCCGGGGCCTAGTTATGTGGCGTTTCCGGCTGCGGTGAAGTCGGCGCCGGCGCTTTGGGCTGGTTGGCCGGAGCCGTACCGCCACCCGCCAGCTGCTTCAGCCGGCTCTGTTCCTGCCGCGAGAGCTGGCCCACGGTGGTGTTTTCCTGGGTCATGCTCACCGCCTGGTCGGCCGTAGACAGCGCTTCCGCGTACTTGGCCTGGTTATCCAGGGCCACCGCCAGCCGCAGATAGTTCACCGGATCGGGCTGCGTCTTGCCCATGTCAATCGCCTTCTTCAGGTTCTGTTCCGCGCCCAGGTAGTCCTTCTTTACCATGGCGATGTTGCCCAGAATGGCATAGGCCGTAGCCCGCAGCCAGTCCTTGGCCGCCTGAACTTTGTCCGGCGGCGCGTTGGCCGCGAACATCAGGTCGCTATCAATGGTCTCCAGCGCGTGGCTGGCCAGCTTGGTGGCTTCCCCCGTCTTCTCGTTGAAGTCCAGGTCGGTGTTGCGGGTGCGCTCGGAAAGCACCTCCGCCACCTCGATCAGCGCCTGCGGATCGTTGGGGTCAATGGCCAGAATCTTGCGTCCCATTTCCACCATCTTGTCGGCGTTGTTGG
>DASSQB010000191.1:0-3140 GCA_035702725.1 Terriglobales bacterium
CGGCCGCACCTCCGTCCCCACGGACCCTTCCATCATGGAGCCATAGCTGGACACGCCGGCTTTGGCCTCATGTGCCGGGTGCAGGCTGCGTCCCTGGCTCTCCTTCTTGCTCAGCCGTGTGATGCGCAGCACGGGCGCTGCCGAAGGCGCAGTCAGACGCGTAGTGCGATCGCTGGTCTTGGGCGAAACTGACAAATCATTGGCGGCGGTCAGGTACACCACCTGGGCGTTTCCTCCGTTGCCATGGGCAGCGAATCGGGGAGAGATAAAGATTGCCGGCGGATGGTAGAGCACGCAGGCCAGCACTGCGCCATGAACGGCAGCCGAAGCCAGCCATCCGAAGCGGCGCTGTGGCGGAGCGGCTAAAGGCGCCAGCATGCTGTCGAACATAGTAGCCCTGATGCAGTTGGACGTGAAGTAAACGGCAAGGTTAGCGGGTAAAACCGGTAGTCAGCAGTTAGCCGCTACCAATTACGAATTACGCCTTGGGCGCGCTGGTACGGCGCAGCAAATTGGGCAATTCTCTTACCACATAGGCCATCACAGCCGAAACCAGCGAGCCGACTGCAGTCATCAGCAGGGAACCGGCATACTTCACGTACCACGCCGGGCCGGAATCGTCCGGCATCGTGCTCATCCCCTGCCAGTTCATGTCCAGATCGCCGCTGCTTCGGGGCCTGACCTGCAAGCTGATCTCGCTGTCCGCAGGAAAGTCACCGGTGATGCTTCCGGTGTTGTCGTAGCCTTCGTCCGATGTCACCCGCACTTTCACCGTATGCCGCCCGGAGGAAACCTGCACCAGTCGCGAA
The DNA here is from genome assembly GCA_035702725.1 of Terriglobales bacterium. Classification (GTDB taxonomy): domain Bacteria; phylum Acidobacteriota; class Terriglobia; order Terriglobales; family Acidobacteriaceae; genus JAICWP01. Next base: position 810 of record DASSQB010000191.1, read on the forward strand.
AAGTTGCCGCCTATCCCGGCGGGCAGCAAACCAAAACGGCGGCGCTGCGATCCCGTCAGGTGTTCCGAGCAGGCCAGGTCGCCATCCACCCAGACTGACACCTGGGCGGAGCGGAAACTGTGCTGCATCTGCACCTTGAGGCTGGCGCTTCTGCCCGCCAGATGTGGCAGGAAAGCAACGACGAAGATGGCCACGGCGGTAATGCCCACAAAGCCCAGCGGATGCTTGCGAATCAGCGTGATGATGCGTTGCAAGACGGCCTGCGCGGCGGCTTTTCGGAAGATCCCGGCCGGTACTGGTGAGGTCGTGGGCTCAGAGCTCATCGCAAGTTGATTTTGCCGCGACTGGTCGTGCGTGCTCCAGTTACCGAAGTGCTGAGTCAGCGGCCGGCGCCCGTTCGTTGCCCAATCCCTTTCGTTATCAATTTCCTGCTCCCGCTGCGCCCACAGCCGCTTTCTCCAAGTCCCCCACCAGCTTCCGCCGCAGCAGTTCGGTGATGGTCTCCGGGTCGGCAGGGCGGGCGAAGAAATACCCCTGCGCCAGCTCGCACCCGAGGTTGGTGAGTTCTTTGGCCTGCTCTTCTGTCTCCACCCCTTCGGCCACCACCTTCAGCCCCAGGTTATGGGCCAGCGTGATAATGATGTGCACAATCTCGCGGGCCTCCTTGTCGCGATCCATGCCGGAGATGAAACTGCGGTCAATCTTCAGGGAGTCCACAGGCAGGCGCTGCAACCGGCTGAGGGAGGAGTAGCCGGTTCCGAAATCGTCAATGCTGAGGCGCACGCCGAGTGCTTTGAATTTGGCGAGCACATCGGCAGCTTCGGCGTCGCCCATGGCGATGGTCTCCATCACCTCCAGTTGCAGGCTGCCGGGCTGTACCCCGCTCTGCTGCAGGGTGGAGCGAATGGCTGCCGCCAGTTCCGGGCGGGCAAACTCCGGTGGCGAGATATTCACACTCATGACCAGCGGAGGTTGTGCCGGGAACTGTGCTTGCCAGGAGCGCAACTGCTCGCAGGCCTGCCGGAGCAGCACCTTGTTGATGGAGTTGATGAGGCCGGTTTCGCAAGCGACGGAAAGAAATTCCCCCGGGGGCACCAGTCCCTGGGAACGGCGCCAGCGCACCAGGGCTTCAAAGCCGCAGATGGCGCCATTCTGGAGCCACACGATGGGCTGATAGTGATTGATAAGCTCGCCGCGCTCCAGCGCCTTGCGCAGGTCGGTTTCCAGCCGCAGCCGCTGCACCGCGGTGGCGTACATGGCAGTGTCAAAAACCTCGCAGCGCGCTTTGCCCGCCCGCTTGGCGCGGTACATGGCGATCTCGGCGTCGCGCAGGACCTCTTCGGCGGCGGTCCGCAGAGTGGTGCTGAGCGCAATGCCGATGCTGGCGGAAACCACCACTTCCTGCCGGTTAATCAGAAACGGAATCGCCAGCCGGCTCTGAATTCTTTCCGCCACACGTACGGCGTCGCTAGGATCCGCAATGTCGTCGAGCACGATGGTGAACTCGTCGCCGCCGATACGCGCCAAACTTTCGGCCATGTCTTCCGCGTCCTTGCTGCCCTGGTTACGGGCTATCGTGTCTTCGCGGCGCAGGGACTTGCTCAGGCACAGGCCGATCTGAATGAGCAATTCATCCCCGGCGGTGTGGCCCAGGCTGTCGTTCACCACCTTGAATTCGTCCAGGTCAATGAACAGCACGGCAAATTTATAGGTGGCATGGCGCTTGGCCATGTCGAGGGCGTGCTGCAGGCGGCTGAGGAACAGCGCCCGGTTGGGCAGGTTGGTAAGGCCGTCGTGGAAGGCGTTGTGAGCCAGCATTTCTTCGGCGCGCTTGCGCTCGGTGATGTCGCGGTTGACGATGACCAGTTGCTCGATATCGCCCTGGGGATTGCGAATGGCGCTGGCGGTGGATTCCAGGATGCGCCAGCTGCCATCCCTGTGGCGCATGCGGTACTCCAGTTGCTGCCCGCGGCCCGTGCTGCGCGCCTTTTCTGCCGCCTCCAACACGCGCGGCCGGTCCTCCGGGTGTACCTGCTCCAGCGAGGATGTGGTCTGTAATTCTTCCATGGAATAGCCCAACACTTTGGTGTAGGCCGGGCTGTTATAGAGGCGATGGCCGGCCTTATCCACCAGCGCGATCATGTCGGCGGCGTTTTCGCTGATCAGGCGAAAGAGTTGTTCCCGTTCCGCCAATTGCCGCCGCATGCGTTGCAACTGCAGGTGCTGGTAAATGGTGTACAGGTCAAACATAAGGACCAGGGCCGCCAGGGCGCGAACCCAGTCGCGCAAGTCGGACCAGTAGGTGTTATAGGGCTGGAAGGGGAACCAGGG
>DASSQB010000192.1:0-9700 GCA_035702725.1 Terriglobales bacterium
GGAAGGCGCCCACGAGGGCTTCATGCACTCGCCGCCGCACCGCGCCAACATTCTCAACCCCGGCTACAACGCCGTTGGCATCGGCGTAGTGGCGCGCGGCGGCAATATCTGGGTGACGGAGGATTTTGCCCGCACTTTCGCTGAGTATTCCGCTTCCGGCGTAGAAGAAATTGTTGCCGGGAGGGTGACCGAGTTGCGGGGCCGCGCCGGCTTGCCCGCTCTGAGCCGCCGTTTTGTTGCCACGCTGCACCAGGACGCCTGCAGCATGGCGCATCACGATAAACTCGACCCGCGCCTCGCCCTGCGCACTCCTGAAGTGCACCAGGCCGCCACTTTTACCTCTACCGAGCCCCAGATGCTTCCACCGGAGGCCGAAGTCATCGCCCGCCAGCGCAATGCCCGCGCCTTTGCCGTGGGGGCCTGCTTTGCCCGCACCCGCAAGTATCCCGCCGGCGCCTACTGGGTGGTTCTGGTCACCTACTGAAGATGAATGGCATTCTGATTGTGGAATATGATCGGCGCTGGCCGGCGCTGTTCGTCCGTGAAGCTGCGAGGATTCGTACCCTGCTCGGGAATCGCGCGTTGCGCATCGAGCATGTGGGCTCCACGGCTGTACCGGGCTTAGCCGCGAAGCCCGTCATTGACGTGTTACTGGAGGTAGCTGAGTCGGCGGATGAAGCCGCCTATGTTCCCGCTTTGGAAAGCGGCGGCTACGCGCTGCACATCCGCGAGCCGAATTGGCACGAGCACCGCATGTTTAAGGGGCCGGATAGAGAGATCAATCTGCACGTTTTTTCGCGTGGCTGCCCGGAAATCGAACGCATGCTTAAGTTTCGCGACTGGCTGCGGCAAAACGCCGCCGACCGCGAGCTGTACGCGCGCACCAAGCTCGCTCTGGCCCGGAAAGAATGGAAGAGTGTTCAGGACTACGCTGATGCCAAAACCGCTGTAGTGGAGGAGATCATCGCCCGCGCCCGCCTCGCCCACTCCTGACTACTGACTACTGGCGCGAGACCTGCATCCGTGCTGCCGTGTGGCGGGCGCCGGGCAGGCGGTACGATTCCTGCAGCTTGCTCTTGATGTACTCTTCGCCCGCCCGCATCATGTGCTGCCACATCTCATAGGCGCGGCCGCGCTCGTTCAAAAAGACCAGGGCGTCCGGGGCGCTGAGCGAGGTACCCATTTCCTGGGCAAATTGCTGCAGGTGGACGGCGGTCATCTCCGCCACAACTTTTTGCCGCCAGCATTTCTTAAGCTCAGGCATTCGCCATCTTCCCCCATCTGGGCCTCAGCATAGGCGCGGGGAGGCTTGCGCAGCGATGGTCCTGGTCACAGGCACGTGTGATGCGCGTCACAAATCTCCCGCCAACTCGCTGCCGGGAGTCAAGTGCGTTGCCGCCGAGGGGCTTCCCAAATCGGGAACCTCCCTTCAACTTAAACATGCCGACGTGCGCTCTATCACCGAATGCTTTGCGATTTCGCCTTCTAATGGGCTGTTAAGAAGAACAGTAACTGAACTGCAACCACCTAACTTGCGCAAGATGCTCGCCTGAGCACCAGCTTGTGCAAGCAGTTGCTTCCGAGCACAAGCGGTTTACTCCGACGAGCGGATTCATTCCTTAGCGGAGGCATTCATGCATACCGTCTCTCGGATACTCACCCTGCTTTCCATCCTTTTCTTTTCATCTCTTGCGTTGGGCCAAGCCACCGGCCTGATCACCGGCACGGTGCACGACACGAGCGGCGCGGTCATTCAGGGCGCCGAAGCCGTTCTCACCGATGTCGCCAAGACCACCCAACTCAAAACCGTGACTAATGCCGAAGGCAACTACCTGTTTGCCGGACTGGGCAGCGGGACCTACGATCTGACCGTCAGCTCCACGGGCTTTAAGAAATTTCAGGCTCGTGGCGTCAAATTAGACGTGGCGGAAAAGGCCCGGGTTGACGTGACCCTGCAGATAGGCGCGGTGACCAGCGAAGTTACCGTCGAAGGTCCAACCGTGGCCCAGATCGAAACGCAATCCTCCGACCTGGCCGGCGTGGTGAGCGGAAAAGAAATCACACAACTGCAGTTGAACGGGCGTAACTTCGTGCAGCTGGCCACGCTGGTTCCCGGCGTCAGCAACCAGTCGGGACAGGATGAGGGCACCGTCGGCATCAACGGCAACATCGCCTTCAGCATGAACGGCGGGCGTACCGAGTACAACAATTGGGAACTGGATGGCGGCGACAACATGGATAACGGCAGCAACGTTACGCTGAACGTTTATCCCAGCATTGATGCCATCGCCGAATTCCGCGTGCTCACCTCCAACTACGGAGCCCAGTACGGCCGCAACGGCTCCGGCACGGTGCAAGTGGAGACCAAGTCCGGCACCAATGCCTTCCACGGTAACCTCTACGAATTTGTGCGCAACGACGCCTTCAACGCGCGCAATTACTTCGAGCAGACTGTTCCCTCGTACAAGAAAAACGATTTCGGCTACACCCTGGGCGGCCCGGTCTACATTCCCGGGCTGTACAACAAGGAAAAAGAGAAGACGTTTTTCTTCTGGTCGCAGGAGTGGCGGCGCGATCGCGTGCCCAGCTCCGTGTTCAATCAGCTGGTACCCTCCAACCTGCAGCGTACCGGCAATTTCAGCGAGCTATGCCCCTCCGCCAATACCTCGTTTTCGCGCGATCAGTTTCCCGATTGCCCGGGCATCGCAAATACGGATGGCAGCTACAATCCCTACGTGACCGGCGGAGTTCTCAACCAGGTGCCGGTAAGTCCGGTGGGCAATGCCTTGCTGGCGCTGATTCCGCCGCCTAGCACGGCGGACAACTACTTCACCGGCTCCGTCAACGTACCCACCAACTGGCGCGAAGAGCTCATTCGCGTGGACCACAACTTCAGCCCCAGGTTGCGCGGCATGTTCCGCTACATCCATGACACCTGGGACACCGTTACCGATACCCCTATCTGGACGGGCAGCAGCTTTCCCACCGTGCAGACCAATTTCAAGGGACCGGGCGTGAGTCTGGTGGCGCGCTTGACTGCGAATCCCACAAACACACTGCTGAACGAATTCACCTTCAGCTACACCACCGACCACATCTTCTTCAAGTCCAGCGGCACTCCCAACCCCAATGCCTGGCAGCGTCCGGCGAATCTCCCCATGGGTTACCTGTTCAATAACGGCTTTGGGGGCAAGCTGCCGGCCATCACTCTGACCGGCGGTGAAGTGTATGGCGGCGGATTCAGCCAGGAACCGGATGGCGAGTGGCCGGAGGGCCTCTACAATTCCAACCCGACCTACACCTTCCGCGACAATGTCAGCAAGATGATGGGGCGGCACAACCTGCAGTTCGGCGCCTACTTTGTGGCCGCGCAAAAAAACGAGCTGAGCAGCGCTCTTATTAACGGCTCTTTGGGATTTGATATTTCCTCTGCGGTCTCGACCGGCAATGCTTTCGCTGACTTGCTGACGGGACAGGTGAATGACTATTCCCAGGGCAGCAATCAATTGAAGTACTACTACCGCTACAAGATTTTCGAACCGTACGTGCAGGATGACTGGCGCATCACCGACCGTCTGACCCTCAACCTGGGTCTGCGCGTCAGTCTGTTTGGCATGTATCGTGAAAAGTACAACCACGGATACAACTGGGACCCGGCCGCCTTCAATCCGGCCAATGCTCCGCAGATTGACGTGGACGGCTCCGTGACCGGTTATGCAGGCGCCTTGATTCCGGGCACCGGCGATCCCTTTAACGGGCTGGTGCAATGCGGGGTGAACGGGATTCCCGTTGGCTGCATGCAGGGCCACCTGTTTAACCCGGCGCCGCGCATCGGCTTTGCCTGGGATCCGTTTGGCACGGGCAAGACCGCCATCCGCGGAGGCTACGGCATCTTCTGGGAGCACACCAACGGCAACGAAGGCAACGTCGAGGGCATGATGTGCTGTGGCCAGTCCTCGCCCAGGGTCAGGACCGCCAACCAATACAACATCTCCGGCTATCAGAACCTGGGTAGCGGGGGAACGGTTGAGTTCCCCATGAGCTTCATGTCGGTGCCCAACAGGATTCTGTGGCCCTATGTGCAGCAGTGGCACTTGGACGTGCAGCACGAAATACTGAAGAACACAGTTGGCATGATCTCCTACGTGGGCAGCAAAGGCACGCATCTGAATCGACAGCTTGACATGAACCAGCTCCGGCCTTTGGCCGCATCACTCAATCCCTATCTGCCGGGTCAGGCCATCAGCCAGGCCGATTGCGACTCGTTGCAGAACATCGGCTTCCCCAACGTGAGTGGAATGGTCAACGGCAGTCTGCTAACCGGCCAGGCGGCCATCAACCTGCAGACCGCCTGCGGTAACGATGCCACGCCATATCGTCCTTATCGCGGCATCAGCACCATCACGATGCTCGACAACATGTCTTCCTCCACCTATCACGCTTTGCAGGCTTCGTTGCGGAGGAACGTGGGTGGGCTGCAGCTCAGCGCCGCCTACACCTACAGCCACTCCATTGACGACGCTTCCGACCGCTGGGATTACGGCCTGGTCAACTTCTACAATCCTGGCGCCAGCAAGGCCAGTTCCAATTTCGATATGCGCCACATGCTGAATGTGGGGTATGTGTATGATCTGCCCTTCTTCCGGACGCCGGGATTGGCGCACACCTTCCTGGGAGGCTGGCAGGTCTCCGGCATCGCCAGTTTTCAGACCGGCACCCCCTACAGCGTGGTCAACAATGGCGACTTCTCCGACAACGCCGGTGTGGCTAACGGCATTGGGACGGGCTCCTATCCCGATCTGATCGGCAATCCCAATGCAAACGTGCCCAGCGGCTTTGCGGGCAATCCGGCCGCCTTCGCCGCGCCCCGCGGGCTCACCTACGGCAACTCCGGCCGGAACCTGATGACCAATCCGCATAGCACTAATTTCGACATGGCGCTATTCAAGCGCTTTGCCCTCAATGAGCGTACCGGCTTTGAGTTCCGCGCCGAGGCGTTCAACGTGTTCAATCATACGCAGTGGGCGCCCATCGCCGGCGAAGGAGGTTCCGCCGCTTCTGCCGGCGCCTCCTCTGGAACCAACGGTTTTGGCGGTTCCGACTTTTTCGCCATCCTGGCTGCTCACAATCCCCGCATTCTGCAACTGGGCTTGAAGTTCTTCTTCTAACGTTTTGCCCTTTCGAGAACCCCGGTCCGCTCCGGACCGGGGTTTTTGATTCAGTTGAACGTCATCTCGTTTGAACTGGCATCCCGAGCGGGCAAATGTGGGGAAGTTCCTGAATTCCGCTTCGAGCCAACAGAGCATTCCCACATTGCCGGATGTGGGTCACCCAGCCGAGCAAGATGGGCGAGGGCAAAGCACGGTTGGGAGGACGGACGGGCCTGTGCTAATCTGCAAGCCAGAAGCCACATTTCCAGCAGCTTCGCGGGCGGGGTCTCGCGCATCGGTTTAAGGTTTCGAGTGGAGAATACCGAGAACATTCGTTTCGGCACAGCAGGCTGGTCCTACAAGGACTGGGAGGGAATCGTCTATCCTCCCGAAATCCGCCTGCGCAAGCAGCATCCGCTCGACTACCTGCCGCAATTCGTGGATGTGATCGAAATCAATACCTCGTTCTACGGTCACATTAAGCCGGAACTGGCCAAGCTGTGGTGCAGAAAAGTGGAGCCGGTGAATCCTAAATTTGTGTTCACCGCCAAGCTGCACAGGTCATTTACCCACTCCCCGGTGGCGGTGATTGAAGGCACATCGGCTTCCACCATCAAACCCACGGATGAGGATGAAGCGCAGGCCAAGGAGGGGCTGGAGGCGCTGGCCTCGGAGCACCGCCTGGGCGCGCTGCTCATCCAGTTTCCCGTTTCCTTCAAGAACACCGATGAGAACCGCGACTACCTGGATTGGCTGCTGCGGCAGTTCATTGAATACCCGCGTGTGGTGGAGGTGCGCCACTCCAGCTGGAACCGGGACGAGACTCTGCGCTACTTCGCCCAGAAGAACGTCGCTTTCTGCAACATTGACCAGCCGGTGCTGGGGCAATCGCTGGCGCCCACACAACACGTGACTTCAGAAATTGGTTACGTGCGCCTGCACGGCCGCAATTACGACCAGTGGTTCGATTGCGATAATCGCAACGACCGCTACAACTACCTGTATAGCGAAACGGAATTGGCGAGCTGGAAGGGGAAGGTTGAGAACATCGCCCGCCAGTCACAGGTGACCTATGTGGTGGCCAACAACCACTTCCAGGGCAAGGCGGTGGTCAACACCATCCAGATGAAACACATGATCACGGGCCGGCCAGTCAAGGTGCCAGAACTACTGCTGAAGCGCTATCCCGAGTTGGAGAAGGTGGCGACCGCCAGCACAGCCGCGTAGTGAGAGGTTTTCAGAAAACAAAATCTCGAAGGGCTAAATGCTAAGTGCCAATTGCTAACTGCTTGACGGAGTCGCAAATCCCCGCCGCTGCTTCTCATACTCGGTAATAGCCGACTCGTGCTTTAGACTGAGACCGATGTCGTCTAATCCTTCCAGCAGGAACTTGCGTTTGAAATCGTCAATTTCGAAGCGAGCCACGAAGCCAGAGTCGTCACGCACCTCTCTTTCCACCAGGTCTACCGTCAGACGGTAGATTTCTACCCCCGCCGCTCGCTGCAGCAGTTCCGCCACTTTCGCATCATCTATCGCCACCGGTAAGAGCCCATTTTTAATGCAGTTATTGGCAAAGATATCGGCGAAGGAGGGGGCAATCACCGCGCGAAAGCCGTAATCCAGCAGCGCCCAGGGGGCATGCTCGCGCGAGGAGCCGCAGCCAAAGTTCCTTCCCGCCAACAGGATGCTGGCTCCGGCATAGCGGGGCTGGTTGAGCACAAACTCCGGATTCGGTTTGCCATCAGGCAGATAGCGCCAGTCGTAGAAGAGAAACTGGCCGTAGCCGCTGCGCTCGATGCGCTTCAGAAACTGCTTGGGGATAATCTGGTCGGTATCAACGTTGGCCCGGTCGAGCGGCGCCACTTTTCCGGTATGGGTTTGAAAAGCCTGCATCAGTCGTGGTACTCCCAGTTCCTGATGTCCACAAAGTGACCTGCGATGGCAGCGGCGGCGGCCATGGCCGGACTAACCAGGTGAGTGCGGCCGCGAGCGCCCTGGCGACCTTCGAAATTGCGATTGCTGGTGGAGGCGCAACGCTCAAGCGGCTGAAGGATATCGGGATTCATGCCCAGGCACATGGAGCAGCCTGACTCGCGCCACTCGAAGCCGGCTTCGCGAAATACCTGGTCGAGGTTTTCACGCTCGGCGGCCTGCTTTACGGCTTGTGAGCCGGGCACCACCATGGCCTGAACCTTGGAGCTCACTTTGTGACCTTTGGCAACGCGGGCAGCCGCACGCAAGTCCTCCAGGCGGGCGTTGGTGCAGGAACCGATGAATACGCGGTTGACCGCGACTTCCTGCATCGGCGTTCCGGGACGCAATCCCATGTACTCCAGGGCGCGCAGGGCGGCGCCGCGCTCGGCTTCAGAAGGGAAGCGTTGCGGATCAGGAACGCGCTCGGTGACCGGGACGACCATTCCGGGATTAGTGCCCCAAGTGACGGCGGGCGCGAGGCTGGCGGCATCAACTTCCACCACGCGATCGAACTGCGCTCCGGGGTCGGTGGGCAGAGTCTTCCAGTAGGCAACAGCCTGGTCCCAAGCGTCGCCTTCAGGTACAAAGCGTCGGCCACGCAGATAAGCGAAGGTAGTTTCGTCGGGGGCCACCATGCCGGCGCGGGCGCCGGCTTCGATGCTCATATTGCAGAGCGTCATCCGACCTTCCATGCTGAGCGCGCGCACCGCTTGGCCGGCGTATTCGATGACATGGCCGGTGGCGCCATCGGTGCCGATGCGGCCGATGATGCCCAGCACCAGATCCTTGGCGGTCACGCCCTGGGGCAGAGAACCGCGGACCATGATCTGCAGAGTTTTGGGCCGCTGCTGGCGCAGACACTGCGTGGCCAGCACATGCTCAACTTCGGAGGTCCCGATGCCGAACGCGAGAGCGCCAAATGCTCCATGTGTGCTGGTGTGGCTGTCGCCGCAAACGATGGTTATGCCGGGGCGGGTCAGACCCAGTTCGGGGCCAATGACGTGTACGATGCCTTGTTCGGTGGACCCGATGTCGAATAGCGGCACGCCAAAGTCGCGGCAGTTGCGGCGCAGAGCTTCCACCTGCTGGGCGGCAATCGGATCGCGAATGATGCTGCGTTCCGCCGCCAGCGTGGGCACATTGTGGTCCACGGTGGCGAAGCTAAGGTCGGGGCGGCGCACGCGGCGGCCCGCCAGGCGCAAGCCTTCGAAGGCCTGGGGCGAAGTGACTTCGTGCACGAGGTGGAGGTCAACGTAGAGCAGAGCCGGCTCGCCTGCGGGTTGGCAGACGACGTGCTCGTCCCAGATTTTTTCAAATAGAGTGCGTGGCCGGCTCATCGCTGCTCCAGCTTATACCGCATGGTAGGCGTGGCGGCTGTCGAGGATGTCGGCCACCACTTTTTCCACCTGCATGCCCATCTGCACGGTGGAGACCAGGTCAATGCGGGAACGGCCGCGCGCCAGGTCGGCGGTGCGGTAGCCAGCCTCGAGCACGGAGCGGATGGCGAACTCGACGTCGCGCGCCTCCTGCTCCAGACCGGCGGAGTAGCGCAGCAGCAGGGCCGCCGAGGCGATTGCGCCCAGCGGGTTGGCGATGCCACGTCCGGCGATATCGGGCGCCGAGCCGTGCACCGGCTCATACAGGTTCACCGAGCCGCCAACCGTTGCGGAAGCCAGCATGCCCAGGGAGCCGGTGATGACGGCAGACTCGTCAGAGAGGATGTCACCGAACAGATTTTCGGTGAGAATCACGTCGAAGCGCCGGGGATCGTTTACCAGGTGCATGGCGCAGGAGTCAACGTACATGTGCTCCAGAGTGACCTCAGGATAGTCGCGGGCCACGCGGCTTACCACCTTGCGCCAGAGTTGGGAAGTTTCCAGCACATTGGCCTTGTCCACGGAAGTGACCTTGCGGCGGCGGCGGCGCGCCTCGCGAAAGCCGACATGGGCAATGCGCTCGATCTCCTCCACCGAGTAGCGCATGGTGTTGAAGGCGCTGGTGCCTTCTTCGTTAAAGCCGCGGTCTTCGCTGAAGTAGAGGCCGCCCAGCAGTTCGCGAACGACGAGGACGTCGGCGCCCTCGGTGACCGCCGGCTGAAGCGGGGAACAATCGGCAATGGCTTTGTAGGCAATCGCAGGGCGCAGGTTGGCGTAGCCGCCCAGGGCCATACGCAGCTGCAGCAGGCCGGATTCGGGGCGCAGGTGGCGGGGCAGTTCGTCAAAATCCGGGCCGCCGACGGCGCCCATCAGCACCGCGTTGCTCTGCAGGCAGGCATCCAGCGTGTCCGAGGGAAGAGGACTGCCGCTGGCACGGCAGGCGGCGCCGCCGAAACGTTTTTCCTGAAATTGAAAGTCATGGCCGGCAAATTCGGCTACGGTCTGCAGAACACGGACGGCTTCCGCCGTGACTTCCGGGCCGACACCGTCACCAGGGAGAATTGTGATCTTAAGTTTCATGGGTCTCTGTCGCCCCTTTCGCGGCTGATGCAATGGGCGTCCGTCGCGGAAAGCACAAGGTCCCTCGACTCGCGCTCCCCTCGCCAAGCTCGGGTCGCGCTCGCTCGGGATGACATCTCT
>DASSQB010000193.1:0-5847 GCA_035702725.1 Terriglobales bacterium
TCACCCTTAAGTTCACTCATCTCCGCGGGACGAATTTGAAAATGTCGCAGGCCGCTCATGCGCTAAGGAGGACGACTCTGATGAAAACTGGCCTGTTTCTCGCCGTATGCCTTACGCTGCTCGGGATCACGACCACCGCCCAGGCAAAGACCCACCGCCGGTTCACGCTGATCCTCGACTTCAACACCTGTGTCGCCGATCCCACCAATCCCAACATCCTCACCTGCCAGGAGAAGGATGGAACCGGGAAGCCGGTTGGCCAAATCACGGTGACGTTCCAAGGCGCGATCGCCAACGATGGCACATGTGCCTCGAATCCGCTTTGCAATGGAACCTGGCATGAGGGGTATCTGTACACCCTGGGAGGAGGAAATATCACCGTCGGCACGGCCACTGCCTATCAAGGGCAAGTGCCATTCAAGGACGAAAACGGATTCGCCCCAGTCCTCGGCTTCTCAGTAGGCGAAATCACCGGCGGCTCAGGAAAATACAAAGACATCGCTGGTATCCTGACCATGCGGTGGGATGCGAACGTCTGCATCTGTCTGTTCGACATCGTTGAGCCATAGCTGAGATAAAAGACACCTCTTCGCTGGTCGCGTGCGCCAGGAGAGCAACAGCAGGTCCTTCGTCGCACTCAGCGCGCAAGCGCGGCTCGTGCTTCCTCAAGGATGACAAATCGTTAGAAAGCTCTCAATGCATCCGCAGTTCGAAGCGAGGGCAAGATTTCCTCGCGACAGCCGGCGCGCCGGCGCTACAAGCAGCCTTCGTGGGCGGTGGCTTAGTACTTCCGTAACCACGGTTGCGCCCGCTCGGTAATCGCCATCGGCGGCGTCGCAAGCTACTATAAGCAGGGTTTCTGGTGCAGGCGGGCCGGCCCGGACGTCATTGCAAAGCAGGGATGCAATTCTCTAAGCGAGAGCGCAGCCCTGTGCCTGCCGAGCCAGGCGCAGTCATCCCACCATACAAGCGCGGAACGAATGGACACATTTCTGCAGCGGCGTTCGAAGCTGGAGTTGATTGCGATTGCGGCGGTGCTCATCGCGGTACCCAGCTACCTGACCCACGTCACCGGGGGGAGCATCTCGTTTTCAATTTTTTACCTGGCGCCGGTGGCGCTGCTGAGTTGGTACATGGGCACGGTAGTGGGCATCCTGGCATCCATTTTTTCGGCCACCGCCTGGCTGCGCGCCGACCTGGTGGCCACGGGCAGCTCGAACCTGGTGGCGCGCTACTGGAACGCGGTGGTGCTATTTGGATTCTTCCTGATAACGACACTGATACTTGCGCGCCTGAAGGCCGCCTACCAGCAGGAGCAGGAGCTCTCGCGCATAGACTTCCTGACCGGTGTGCCCAACGGCCGCGCCTTCCGTCAGATAGCGGAGATGGAAAAACACCGCGTGCGCAGATACAAGCACCCGCTTACCCTGGCTTATCTGGACATAGATAATTTCAAGGTGGTGAATGACCGCTTCGGACACCAGACCGGTGACGTGCTGCTGGTGTGGGTGGCGCGCTCCATCAAACGCAACCTGCGGGCCACCGATTTCGTAGCCCGGGTAGGCGGCGATGAGTTCGCCATCCTGCTGCCCGAAACCGGCGCCGAAGCAGGCCAGTTCGTGCTCTATAAGCTGCAGCGCGTGCTGGTGGACCTGGTGAAGCAAAACGCCTGGCCGGTGACCTTCAGCATCGGCGCCGCGACCTTCGTGGCCGAGCCCGAATCACTGGACGAAATGATTCAGAGCGCCGACGACCTGATGTATACGGCTAAGCGCAACGGCAAGAACCGCATAGCGCAGGCGGTAGTCGGCGCTTAACCAGCGAGAAGCCAGAACCCGGCTGGGTTGCCTGCAAAAAAAATTGGGGCATCTGACTCCTCCCGCTCAGTCCAGCTTACGCTTACAACCTCCGGACCCGAACCTGCACCAGACATAGGAGTGCTGCGGCACTTCGGAGGTGAAGATGCTTTGGACCCTGTTTGTAATTCTGCTGATCGCCTGGATCCTGGGCCTGGTCGGCACGTACCAGATCGGGGCGTTTGTGTGGTTATTGCTGGTGGCCGCCGTGATCGTGCTGATTCTGCAGTTGGTGACCGGCCGCCGGCCGGTAGTGTAGGCGGGCCAGAAGTTGCGGTAACAACCAGTCCCGCCGCGAGGAGCAGCGCGGCGGGCGCAATTTTTCAGGGGGCGTGCCCGGGGCACGTATTCATATGCTGTGGCTGATCTTTTTCATACTGCTGGTTCTGTGGCTGCTGGGGTTGATTGGGACGTACACCATTGGGGCGTGGCTGCACCTGCTGCTGGTGCTGGCCGTCATTGTGCTGATTATTCAGCTGGTCATGGGCAGAAGGAGCGCATTGTAAAAGCAGGTCCTTCGCTGCGCTCAGGATGACAAAACAAAAATTGATTGCACCATAAGCAGGTCCTAAGTGGCGCTCCTGTGCCGGTGCCGGGCGTCAGACCTTGGTTTGGCGAGAGAAATTCCCTCGCGACGGCGTGTCGAGGAAGAGGCGCAAGATCCCTTCGACAAGCTCAGGGCAGGCTCTTCGACTGCGCGGGCTGATTCGCAAGCGAATCAGCGGACTCCGCTCAGGATGACAGCTGCTGATTTCAGCCAATTACCGACAATTACCCAATATTCAGCGGCTGCCAACGGGCACAGCTACGGCAGGCTCAGGAGTTTCCACGCTGGCTTCGCGCAAGAACTTGGCCGCTTCCTCCGGGGGCGTGGGATTAATGTAGAAACCTGTTCCCCATTCGAAACCCGCGGTTTTGGTGAGCTTGGGCATGAACTCGATATGCCAGTGGTAGTGGTCGTTGGTGGGGTCCTGCACCGGGGAGGTGTGGATCACCAGGTTGTAGGGCGGATTATCGAGCACACGGTCAGCCTTCTGCAGCAGCAGCTTGAGCGCCTTGGCCAGGTTTTCGTACAAGCTGGAAGAGGAGTTCTCGAAAGCGGATTCGTGGCTCTTGGGCAGAATCCATGTTTCAAAAGGAAAACGAGGGGCGTAGGGGGCGAGGGTCAGGAAGTCCTGATTTTCGCTGACCACGCGGCCGCCGCTCTCCATCTCCTGGCGGATAACGTCGCAGAAGACGCAGCGCTCCTTGAAGATGTAGTACTGCTTGGCGCCCTCCAGTTCCTCGATCACCTGGCGGGGCAAAATGGGCAACGCGATGAGCTGCGAGTGGGCATGCTCCAGGGAAGCGCCGGCAGGCTCGCCATGGTTCTTGAAGATGAGAATGTATTTGAAGCGGCGGTCCTTCTTCAGGTCGAGGATGCGGTCGCGGAAAGTCCAGAGCACGTCTTCCACGCGCTTGGCGGGGAGGGTGGCCAGTGTGGCATTGTGGTCGGGGGTCTCGATGATGACCTCGTGAGCTCCGATGCCGTTCATCTTGTCGAACATGCCCTCGGCCTGGCGGTTGAGGTTGCCCTCGATGCCGAGGGCGGGAAATTTGTTGGGCACGACGCGTACCGTCCAGCCGGAGGTATCGCGCTGGGGCGGCGGGCCGCCGTTCTGGCTGGGACGGTAGGCCTGGATTTCAGGTGGAGTCTTGTCTTCGTTGCCGTAGCAGAAGGGGCAGAAGCCGCCCTTGATTTTCACCTGCTCGCGGGCAAAGTCGGTGGGACGCTTGGCGCGGTCGGTGGAGATGATGACCCACCGGCCAACAACTGGATCTTTTCTTAACTCAGGCAATTTATGTATTTATCCTTTCCCAAATTCTTGATTTTACGATACTGAGAACGCATTTTTAAATAAGGTGATTTGCGGAGACGTGCCCGGCCGGTCGTAATAAAGGCTGAGTACGTCGAAACGCCAAGAAGGCGAGCCGGCAACATGGCGCAGGTACTCCCGAGCCATGCCGCCCAACTCATCCTGTTTTTGGGCATCAACCGCGGCTTCGGCAGGCTTTACGTCGCGCGTGCTGCGAGATTTCACTTCCACAAAACAGAGCACGTTGCCATCCCAGCCGACGAGGTCAATCTCACCGTGACGGCGTGGGGAACGCCAGTTACGCGCCACCATCACATAGCCCAGGCGGCGCAGGTAGAAATAGGCATCTTCTTCGCCGCTGGCGCCTACGGTTTGATGCGGGGCAATAGCTGGAGGCTTCAGCAGCAACCGGGCCAGGCGATCCAAAACCCGCAGCGCAAACCGGGTCACACGGCCAGACATGCACACATCCTGGTGGGCAACCGGGGAGATGCAGCGAGTTTAGCGCCTGGGGAGGGCGGCTGTCATTAAAAACCCGAGCGGGGCAGGGAAGTGGCAGAAAACGTGGCAGTTGGCGTTATTTGACGCGAGGTGACATTCGCGGGCGAGGGCGCCCGCGCCACAACGTTCCGCTATTGGTCGAGGGTGGATTCGATGGCGAAGAGCAGGGCGCCAGGGCCATCGAAGGGATCAATCACAGCGTCGGCATGAGCGGGCATTTCATGAATCCCGCAATACATCACTACATGGGTAGCGGGCCAACGTTTTTTCATCTCCGCGGCGAGCGCGATGCGGTCATCGTAAGGCAGAGAAGCGCTGAGCACGGCGACATCAAAGCGACTGGCAGCGCATTGGTTGACAGCCTGGCCATAGTCCTGGACAGAGGCAACGTTATAGCCGGCATTCTGCAAGACCATGCCACGCGTGCGCAGCACGGAGCCGTCATTGCACACAGAAAGAACCTTGGGCTTGTTTCTGGCGGTAGCAGTGTTGCTGGACTGGTTCGCCATGGAAAAATCAAGCTGCAAAGACACTGCCATTCCAGCCGGTGCTTGGGATTCAACTACTTAGCTACAGGGGTCAAAAGTCGCAGTAGGGAAAATTTGCCGGAAAAATTTACCACCGTGAAAAAAGGAAGAGCCGCAGCGGTCTACGGCTCTTCATTTAAATCAGTTAGTTAATTTGTTAAGGCAGGTTAAGCACCCTGCGGCCTACCCGTGGACTTTTGCGACTTGCCCCCAACGATTTCGATGCATTCTTCGAGAACATCGAGGGCCTCATCGGCCTGCTGCCGCGTGACCACCAGCGGAGGCGCAATGCGGATGGAGTTGGGGCCAGCCCCGAGGAACAAGATGCCGCGCTGGAAAGCGAGCTCCACGATGCGGTCGCGCTCCGGACCGGCAGGAGTTTTGCTTTCATGGTCCTTGACGATTTCCACGCCGATCATCAGGCCCTGGCCGCGCACATCGCCGACGATGCTGTGCTTCTGCGGCCAATTGCTGAGGCGCTGCATGATGTGGCGGCCGAGTTCGGCGGCGTTCTTCATGGCTTCGCGCTCGATGACGTCGAGGGTAGCAAGCGCCGCGGCGATGCACACGGGATTCCCACCGAAGGTGGAGGCGTGCGAGCCAGGTACCCAGTCCATGATGCTCGCCTTGCTGATGGTTACGCCCAGAGGCATGCCGGAAGCGATGCCCTTGGCGATGCAGACGATATCGGGCTCCACGCCGGCATGCTCGATGGCCCACCACTTGCCGGTGCGGCCCACGCCGGACTGGACTTCGTCGGCGACCAGCAGAATGCCGTTTTCGTCGCAGATGCGGCGCAGTTCGCTTAGGAATTCCGGCGGAGCGACGACGTAGCCGCCTTCGCCCTGGATGGGCTCGACGAAAATGGCGGCCACTTCTTCCGGAGGCAGCGTGGTCTTGAACAGCTTCTCCTCGATGAAGCGGGCGCAGTCAATGGCGTACTGCTTTGCGTCTGAGCCCTGGGGACGGCGGTAGAGGTTCGGGTAGGGGATGTGGGTGACGCCGGGCATGAGCGGGGCGAAGCGGCGCTTCTGCTGCGGCTTGGAAGCGGTGAGAGCCAGCGAGCCCATGGTGCGGCCATGAAAGGCTCCAAAGAATGCGATGATG
>DASSQB010000194.1:0-5267 GCA_035702725.1 Terriglobales bacterium
CACGGAATCCTCCAGCACGACGGGATAAATCAGCAGGCCGGGCGTGGGCTGGCGCAACTCGAACGGCGCCTGCATGCCCACCTGGCTCAGCACATAAGAGTAGAGCGCGTCGGCAGCTTGCGGCCCTTCCGCCAATTCCACCGGATAAGCCGCCCAGAAAATCCGGCCGTGGCCGTGCGCCATCTGTTCGAGCGTCGCGCCATCGGGGAAGCGCAAAACTTCCAGCCAGCTCTGCTTTTGCAGGTCAAAGGCGAGCGGCACAGTTTGACCATCTGTCTGCATCTCGGCGCTGTGAAAAGTCAGCGGCTCGATCTGCGCGCCCGGCTTCAACCCCGCCGCCCGGCGCACCTGCTGCCAGTGCTCATCGCGGCCCACCGAGCCGGTGATCAGCAGGTTGCCACCGCTACTCACGTATTTGAGCAGCGTCTGCCAGGCCGCATCCGTCAGCGCTTGTGGTGAAGGCAGAATCGCCAGCCGTGGCGACCCCAAATGCTCAACCTGATTTTCTGCAATCACGTACGCCGGCTGATGATTCGCGTAGGCCAGCGCGCGCACCGCATTGCGCTGCGCCGCGATCTGCAGATCCTGAATTACGGAAAACTGCGCCGCCTGTGACGTCACCACGGCCACTGCCGGCAACTTAGGATTGCGCAGGCTGGGCGCAATCTGCCTGGCAAAAGCGGCGAAATCGCGCAACACGCCCGCTTCCGGCTTCTCGGTGCCATCGGCGCGCAAGGCGCCAATGGGCGCTTCGTTGCCGGAGGTGGTGTACGCGTTCGTGTTCCACAACCACTCCAGCGCGCCCGAGCCCTGCACGAACGAGAGCGCCAGCTTGCGCTCCAGCAACGCCGCCTCATTCTCCGGAGTGCGCCGCGAAATCTGGCCCAGGGTCAACTCGCGCTGCAGTCCG
Source organism: Terriglobales bacterium (assembly GCA_035702725.1). Classification (GTDB taxonomy): domain Bacteria; phylum Acidobacteriota; class Terriglobia; order Terriglobales; family Acidobacteriaceae; genus JAICWP01. The sequence continues at coordinate 911 of DASSQB010000194.1, forward strand.
GTTTCCTGAATCAGCATGGGCAGGCCGGGCTGCTTGGCCACCAGCGAATCCCACAGCAGCGAATCGTTCTGCCACCACGAGTGGTTGGTGGTGAAGTCCACCGCCTTGCCGAAGAACGCGGGCGAGAGCCGGTCAGTGTAGCCGCCTTCGTCCTGGCCCACTGTGATTGGCTGCCGCGAGCCGGTGGCGCGAATCACCTCGCGCATGCCCTGCGCCCACCGGGCAAAGCTTTCCTGCGCAAATAGAAAGTAGTCGTAGAGCTTCAGCGAATTGGGCCCGTCGTACATGCTGCGCTGCTGGAATTCCCCGTCGCTGGGCAACGGCAGCGTGCCCTGCGCTTCGCTGAGCGGCAGGTTCCAGGCTGCTGCCAGGGCCGCCCGGTCCGGGTAGCGGCGGTTCAGCCACTCATTCCACTTCGCCAGTTCAATGGCGTCACCATTGGGCCGCATCTGCCATAAGTGTTTGGAGAAGCTGGGCTCGTTGATCAGGTCCCAGGCGAGGAATGGCACATCATGAAAGCGCGTCACCACCGAAGAGATCAGCGTCTGCTCCCGCCGCACGGCATTGGGATCGAGGTACGCGTTTTCTCCTCCCAGCGCGTCGGGCAGGAAGGCAAAAAAATTAAACTGTACCGGCAGGCCGTGGCGGCGCGCGGTCATCAGGTAGGCTTCCAGGGTGCGCAGCGTGCGTTCGTAGGGGCGGCCGTTCTCATCGCAGAACTTGTCCCAGCCCGTCCACCAGCCGGTGCGGATCATATTCAGCCCAGCCGCGCTGATCTGCCCCAGGTCGCGGTCCCACACGTAAACGTTGGGATGGTCGAAATAGAGCCGCTGAACGTCGCTGGACATATAAGTGGTCCCCAGCACTGCCAGTGGCCGCCCATCCAGTTCGAAGTAATCCTGGTTGACGCTGAGGCGCGGGCCGGAACGCAGATAGTTTTCGTCTCGAATCCAGAACCCGGAGCGGTACACGGCCCGAATCTTGTCGCCTTCCAGCATCTCCCCCTCGATCACATGCAAGCCTTTGCTCGAGGGCGCCGGAAGTACCAGAGGCTGCGCAAGCGGAAACGTAACTGTCCGGCTGACTCCGGCTGACTGGTGCTCTTCTGGGCTGATTGTTATCTTCAGCGTTAGTGACGTTTTCGCGGGAGTCGCCGCCTGCCATGCCACCTCCAGTTGCACCGGCTCGCCCGGCAAATAAAGGGGCAGCGTTGGATGGACGGTGAATTCCTGGCTGCCTGCCAGCGCTGCCTCTGCCAGCATGGGCACAAGCAGCTTTCCCGCTCCGCCATAGAAGTCACCAGGCAACTCCGCATTCACGAAAATCCAGCGTCCGCCGGTGAAACGGTTGCGCAAATGGTCAATCTGGATGGCGGGCGCAGCCATTCGCCGTCCCTCGCGGACACCCCAGGCCAGCGCATCCAGCCGCGCGTCCAGGTAGCTGGCCGAGCCACCCCGCTGGTAAATATCCACCGAGCCCAGGCGAATGATGGGACTGTAGGCACGCTGCCAGGAGAAGCGCGGAAGGTGCAGGACCACGTCGGGATTGTTGTCAAACTGCAGCGCGGCTGAGCCCGGCGTCTCCTGCCACTGGTCAATCGTCAGCGCCAGGTCGAAGCGCACGCTGTAATCGCGCAGATGCCAGTCGGTGGAATCGCGGTATGCGGCGCGGGTGAAGGGCTTGCCGCCCAGCGCCAGCAGATTTCCGCCGTGTTCCAGAAAAACAAATATCCCCGGCCACGCTGCTTCGGGAAAGGCGGAGCCATAGGGCATCACCAGCAGCCGGGTCTGGGCTTCCGAGAGCGCTGCCGGCAACTGGTCCGCGGTGGCAAATCGCGCCTCCGGCAGCAACATCTTCAACTGCGCCACATCAGGCGCCGCAGTATCCGCCGCCGGGAAGTTCTCCTCTGCAAAAACCACCACCGGTGACGCGGTGGCGGCCGCGTCACCCTTGCCAAAGGCCGGTAGAACCAGCCCCAGGACCACCGCTAGCAGAACAACGATTCTCATGGCACGCCTGCACCAACAAGGTAGATGAGCGCGTGCCGCCTTGCCAACAGTGTGGTTCCGGGGGCTGAAGCACCTCCCGTGTGACTCTCCCGCGCAAAGGCATCTGACCCCGCCTGGCGCCCGGGCGAAGGCAGCAAACACCGCAGCCTTTTTCTCTCTCTAATTACTGAAGTGGGCTGGAAACGCAGCCGAATGCTCGGAGGTGCTTATGCGCAAAGCAGTTTTCCTGATGGCTGTCCTGCTGCTCTCCGCTGTCTGGGTAGTCGCACAGACCGCGGGTACCCAGGCAGGCCCGCCGACACAATCACCCTCACAAAACAGTTCCCCGTCCCAGAGTAGCGGGGCGGCGCAGAATCCGCAGTCACAACCGGGAACATCCAACCAGCAAGCGCCCGGGGCTCAGCAGAACCAGACCAATCCCGCCACACCCCCAACTTCACCTAATACCCAAGCCAATCCTTCAACCGGCGCGGCGAGTCAGCCTGCTGGCGCGCAGGCAGGCTCCACGCCGCAGGCCGCGGCTGGAGGCCAGACCATCGAAGGCTGCCTCAGCGGCACGCCCGGCGAGTACAGCCTGACCACCAAATCCGGCCAGACATATGCGCTGGGGGGCGACGGCTCCCTGCTGGGCGACCACGTTGGCCAGGAAGTCAGGCTCACGGGCGCGCAAACCAGCGGCAGCTCCGCAGGAGCGGCTGGCGCGCCTGCAACGGGAGCCGCGGCCGGAGCAGCTCCATCTCAGGGTTCAGCCACCGGCGGCACGCCTTACGGCTCTACCGGCACCACCGGCTCGCAGCCGGGCGCTACGGCGCAGTCGCAAGCCGGAACCACGCCGGGCCAGGCGAACACAGCCGGGCAGGCGGGCGCCAACTCCACCGCCAACAGCGGACCACGCTTCCAGGTCAGCTACCTGGAATAGGTCTCAGAGTTTTGCAATATGCCCCAGCCACACTGACATCTCGCTTAGTTGCGGTCTTAGCCGGCGTTCAAAACGCCGGTTTCTTTTTTGGAAATGGGGCGGGGGTGCCGAGAGGAAGCTAGCGCAGCAGGCCCTCGGCGATCTCGCCGGCAATAGGCAGCTTGAAGCGCTCGCCCTGGGAGGCCTTGATCATGCAGAAAATCCAGAGCACCAGCGTCAGCAGACCCCGGGCCCAGATAATTAACAAGCCGCCGCCCCAGTGCATTCCGAATCCGCCACCCCACCACCAGCCAACGCCAAACACAATGGCAATAATCGCGCGGATAATGTGCAGCCCGCCAAATGTCACGATGGATTGCGCGGCGTGGTAGCGCACGTAGGGCCGGTGGTCAATGAGGTAAAAGATGATGCCGGTCAGCCAGCCCAGCACGTAGCTGAGCAGCGCCGCCGTATTCTCCGAGAGCCCCGATTGTGCCTGCGGCACCGGCGTTGGCGCTGCCGGGGCGGTGCCTGCGCCCGCTTGCGGCTGCCCGCAGACCTGGCAGAACTGGGCCGTCTCCGGCACTTTCGCGCCGCATTTAGTGCAATAGGTCACGGCCTGACCCCCACCAACCCGAAAGTACCTTCCCTGGTGGGAAGGCAATCAGGCTACGCCAGCCTGTCAACCTTTGTACAGGGCTCGAGTTTTGTAAACTTTCCCTTTCCGCCGCGCAGACGAACTCACAGCAGAGGCAGCCTGCCAGTTGCAATCGTTGGAAGGCAAATGTACCCTTGCCTGACCCCGCATGGCTTCTCCCTCGCTCACCAGTGCGCGGACCGTTTCCCTCAATACCTTCTTGCTTATCGCCCTATGGTGGGGCCTGCTGACCGGCCTGGCTGAGGGCTATCTGCTGAATTCCTACATCTGGCGCGACCTCATGCGGGCCGGGGTGGAAATCGAACCGCTGCTGTTCCTGGCGCTGGCACTGCTCATGGTCGCCTCCCAGCGCCGCCGCACTCTCACCCACGACGAGTTGGCACGTTCCACTTTTCTGTTTTCGGGGTTGACGCTGTTTGCCTGCCTGAGCCGCTCGCCCTTCGCTTTCCCGGCAGTCATCGTCAACCTTCTGTTCACCGTAGCGGGCGCCTCCCTGCTGGCCTTCGCCTGGTTCCTGCGCGGGCCTTTTCTGCTTCGCTGGCAGAAGCGTACCCTGCCCGTCCTGCTCGTGCTGGCGCTGTGGTGCATGATTGCTTTCCCCATCAAGCAGCGGCTCCACGAGCGGCGCGAAACGGCAAAGCTGCCGGCCGCCTCGGCCAATGCGCCAAACGTTCTGGTTATCGTTGTGGACACGCTGCGCGCCGACCATCTTTCCACCTATGGATACTCCCGGCCCACCAGCCCGCACCTGACCCAACTGGCCGACCAAGGCACCCTGTTCGAGGACGCCAT
>DASSQB010000195.1:0-9932 GCA_035702725.1 Terriglobales bacterium
GGATCATAGCTCTGCCGATTAGCTGCAATCACAGCACCGCCGCCCGGAACCGCTCGCCGGTGTGGCTCTTCACTTGGGCTCATTCCCAGGGGAGTTCACTATGAAGTCGTTTCAAAGCCTGAGCGCGTGGCGGCCACTACCGGCGGCTATCTGCGTCTGCAGGGGCGCTGGCAGAATGGCGACCGGGTTGACTATGAGCTGCCCATGAGCCTGCACGTTGCGCCCACGCCTGATGACCCTTCATTGCAGGCCGTGATGTACCGCCCCCTGGTGCTGGCTGGTCAGTTGGGAAACGACGATCTGCCCCAGGAGCTGGTGTACGGGCCGCTGGTGGAAGGTGCGCAGCAGCTCGGCATAGCGGCGGTTCGCCTTCAATATAGCGCGTGTTTCTTTAACCTCGGGCCTGTCCGGTGGGAACGCTTTGCAAGAGCTTTCGCAAGGGTGCAGCTTTAACTGCGCCGAGGGGGTTTTGGGGTGGCGCAGCGCTTCAGCGCTTCGCCATCGCTCACTTTTGTCATCCTGAACTGCGCGACCAAGCGCGGCGCGAGAGCGAGGCGCTGGTATATACCTAGACAAGTGAATTGACTCTGCGCCTCGACGGTAGTAGCGTTTCGGTCCAACTCCGCCCCTTTTTCCTAAGGCATCGCGTTTGGAGGTTTTATGTGCTACGCCGGCGCCTTATGGGCCTTGATCTTCGTCGCAACGCTGTTCACTCCCCTTTTTGCGTGCGCAGCCGACCAATCATCCCTGCCGGTCATCGTGGCCAACGATAATCGCACACCTGCCGGCGCCCTCAAGGACGGCGTACTAAGACTGCGCCTGGAGCTTCGCCGGGCCCGGTGGTATGCAGAGGCGGCAGACGGCGTATACGAGGATGTCTATGCATTCGCCGAACAAGGACGTCCGCCGCAAGGTTCCGGTCCTCTCATCCGAGTGCCTCAAGGCGCACGCATTCACGTCAGCCTTCACAACCTTCTTCCCTCTACAGCAAAGGTCTATGGCTTGCATTCCTATCCCGGCGATCCCGATGAGGCGGTACAGTTGGCCGCCGGAGAGATACGCGAAGTACAGTTTGACGCCGGCGAGCCAGGCACCTACATGTATTGGGCAACCACTTCCGACGCTCACCTTAACGACCCTGAGGCGCGCGAAGGCGAGGAGGGTCTGCTTTCTGGGGCATTTATTGTTGATCCACCAGGAGGCGGAGAGCAAGACCGTATCTTTGTGATTGAAGAGTGGGCAAGAAACAATCTTGTTGGCGGCGGAGATGTCATATTTGCCATTAACGGCAAGTCTTGGCCCGCGACCGAACATCTCGCTTACAAAGCGGGTGAAACAGTCCACTGGCGGATCATTAACACCACTCCGACGATTCACGCGATGCACCTGCATGGTTTTTACTTCACGGTTGACGGAGTCGGCGATCTCGGCCGCTTCCTTGATTACTCCGCATCGCAGCGCCGCAAGGCCGTGACGGAAGGCATCGATTCTGGACATAGCTTTAATATGACCTGGACTCCCGAACGTGCCGGTAACTGGTTGTTCCATTGCCACATGATCAACCACATGTCTCCCTTGGCAACGCTCCATCCCGCGAATGCCACACCCGATATTTATGCGGCCGGACACGATCACAGCGCCGGAATGGGCGGGCTCGTTATCGGAGTAACCGTGCTTCCCGGCGCTGTTCCCAAGGCGGTTTCTGTCGAGAACCGAAGTGTGCGGAAACTCCAGTTGGTGATCTCTGACAACCCCGAGAAAATCCCCCTCTACCGACTGGAAATTTATGATTCGACAGCCGCGCACAAGTCGGATGAAAGGAAGCAGCCTGCGCTTTTGGGGCCGCCGATCATTCTCACGCGCGGAGAGCCCGCAGAAATTGAAGTCAAGAATCAGTCTGGTAGTCCCACCGCCATCCACTGGCACGGAATTGAACTAGAGAGTTATTACGATGGTGTTGCCGGATGGTCGGGGTCAGGTCAGCAGATCACACCAGCAATCGCCCCGGGATCTTCTTTCGTGGCGCGGTTCACGCCTCCACGCGCCGGCACTTTCATCTATCACACCCACTGGCACGACAAAACCCAGATCCGCAACGGGCTCTACGGCCCGCTTATTGTTCTGGAGCCGGGCCAGAAGCTTGATCCAGACCAGGACCGCACTTTCCTGTTCAGTGTCGGCATTTATCCTCCGCTTGGATTTATGATGCTCATCAATGGTCAACCCGGGCCGGATCCCCTGCCGCTCCATACAGGAAAGCGCTATCGCTTCCGATTGATCAACATCACCGATGATGGGTCAGATCTGCGCGTTCGTTTGCTGTTCAAGAATGCGCCTATTTCCTGGAGAGTAATCGCCAAAGACGGCGCTGACTTGCCCCCTGAACAAATCGTAACCTCCCCGGCAGATATGTTTCTTACCGTCGGAGCGACTTGTGACGTGGAAGTGACCCTCGATAAACCAGGCCCGGCGGGACTGCAGATATCGTCAGATGGTCTTGCCGATGTCGCTATGTACCCCTTCATCGCGGTCAAATAATCTTTGGCGAACGGGGCTGATAAATGTTTAGCAACTCCAGGACGTGCTGCTTAGGATAACTCGCTACGCGCACAGACTCTCTCTCTCCGGACGAGGTCTGACCAGGATTCTTTTCGTATAACCGGCAACTCGGACGCTTAAGCACCTGGTCCGAAAGCAGGGCGTGGGAAGCTCAAGCCTTGGATATCACTTTTGAGGTGGGCAGTCCGCGGCGTGGCCAGGTCAGCCACCTGTAAATTCGCTTGCCAGGCGAATATTGGATACAGTATATAAGACTGCGCCCGGTGTCTCGCCCCTGGGGTCTACAATGCCCCGTTCCGGCCAGTTTGACCGCCGGCTGCCGGACTCAACGCGAGGTGAATTCATGCTGACCGCCCGCTTTCGCCTGCTCCTGATCGTGCCTCTCCTTTTCTGCCTGGCCTTCGCTGCCTTCGCCCAGGAAGACGACCACGAAAAGAAAGAAGAGGGCTTTCGCTTCCGTTTTGTCGGTCCGGCCATCGGCAACCGCGTCGCTTCCATTGCCGGCGTGCCCGGCGATCCCAGCACCTACTACGCGGGTGCGGCCTCGGGCGGGGTGTGGAAGTCAAGCGACGGCGGCAACCGCTGGCAGCCTGTGTTCGATAAAGAGCCGGTCGCAGCCATTGGCGCGCTGGCGGTGGCGGCTTCCGACCCCAGCATCGTCTGGGCGGGCACCGGCGAGGCCTGGGCCATTCGCGACACTGACGTGACCGGCAACGGCGTCTACAAGTCCACCGACGCCGGCAAGACCTGGACCCACATGGGGCTGGACGAGACCGGCCGCATCGGCCGCGTCATCGTCAATCCGCAGAATGCCAACATCGTTTTCGTCTGCGCCCTGGGCCGGCTTACCGGCCCGCAGCAGGAGCGCGGCGTCTACCGCACTACCGACGGCGGCCAGCACTGGGACCGCGTACTGTTCGCCGATGAGAACACAGGCTGCTCCGGCCTCTCCATGGACCCGCAAAATCCGCTGACCTTGTTTGCCGGCATGTGGCAGGCGGAGATGCACACCTATGCCGAGCTCAGCGGCGGCCCGGGCAGCGGCATTTGGGTTTCCCACGATGGCGGCAGCAACTGGACGCGCATCCAGGGCCACGGCCTGCCCAAATCGCCGGTGGGCAAAATTGACGTGGCGGTCGCGCCCACCGACTCCAACCGCGTTTACGCGCTCATTCAAACTGCCAACCAGGGCTCAGTGTGGCGCTCTGATGATGGCGGCGAAAACTGGCAAGCTGTCAACTGGGACCGCGCCCTCATCGGCCGTGCCGGCTATTACATCCGCCTGGCTGTTTCCCCGCGCGATGAAAATGAAGTGCTGGTGGCCAACAGCGCCTTTCATCACTCTACTGACGGCGGCCACACCTTCCGCCCTGTCCCCTGGGGGGGCGATACCCACGACATCTGGTTTGACCCCAAGAACGCGGACCGCTTCGTGATCACCGACGATGGCGGCTTGATCATCACCACCGTGCATGGCCGCGGCTTTCAACACGTGACTCTGCCCATTGGCCAGATGTATCACGTCGCCGTGGACAACCAGGTCCCCTACTACGTTTACGGCAACATGCAAGATGACGGCACCATGCGCGGCCCCAGCCACTCGCCCCCGATGGGCTACGGCGACAGCCCTGATGCCGGCTGGGACCACCACATGGGCGGCTGCGAATCCGGTTTCACCCTCCCCGACCTCACCGACCCCAACATAGTCTGGGCCACCTGCTACGGCGACGAAGTCACCCGCTGGGATGCGCGCAACAAGATGGCGCGCTCCGTCAGCCCCTGGCTGCATACCCTGGACTCGCCACCCACCACTATCAAGTACCGTTGCCACTGGACTCCACCGCTGGCCATTGATCCCTTCGACCACAACACCGTCTACTACGGCTGCCAGGTCATCTTCAAAACTTCCAACGGTGGCCAGAGCTGGTCGGTTATCAGCCCCGATCTTTCTACCAACGACCCCAGCCGCATCGTCTCCTCCGGCGGCATCGTGGGCGACAACCTCGGCCAGTTTTACGGCGAAGTGGTTTACGCTATCGCGCCCTCCACCATCCAGAAAGGCCTGATCTGGGCCGGCACCAACGACGGCCAGGTCTGGTACACCCGCGATGCCGGCGGCCGCTGGAACAACGTGAGCAAAAACATCGCCGGCATGCCCGCCTGGGGCACCATTAGCAGCATTCAGCCGTCATTTTTCGATCCTGGAACAGCCTATGTCTCGGTTGACGTTCACCTGATGGACAACCGCGACCCCTACATCTATAAAACCTCCGACTACGGGCGCTCCTGGAAGCTCATCAGTTCCAACCTGCCCAAGCACCCGCTGGCTTACGTGCGCGTGGTGGCTGAAGACCCCAACCAGAAAGGCCTGCTTTTTGCCGGCACCGGCAACAGCCTCTACTACTCGCTCGACGACGGCGGCCACTGGACCAACCTGCAGGAAGGCTTGCCCCATTCCACCGTCTCGTGGGCGGTGGTGCAGCGCAACTTCCACGACCTGGTGGTTTCAACTTACGGCCGCGGCATCTACATCCTCGACGATATTTCGCCGCTGGAGCAGATGGCGCGCAAGCAATCCGAAAGCGGCGTGCGCCTGTTCGCCTCGCGTGCCGCCTATCGCTTCGCCCGCATGGGCCGCGCCTTCGTGACCTATTCCTTGCCGCAGGCGGCCAAAGATCCGGTGAAGGTTGCCATCCTCGATTCCGACGGCAAAGTCATCCGCGATTTGAAAGCGCCCGGCAAAGCCGGTATGAACCGTATGGATTGGGACCTTCACTACGAAGGCCCGCGCGTGGTCGCCCTGCGCACGGCTCCCGACGTGAACCCGCGCATCTGGCAGGAGCCGCGCTTCTGGGGCAAGGACTCGCGCCCCATCACCCACTGGGGAATCTCCGAGCACCTGCTTGGCCCCATGGCCGCTCCCGGCAAATACACCGTGCGTCTCACCGTGGATGGCCACAATTACACGCAGCCGCTGGAGATCGTGCGTGATCCGCGCGCCGCTGCTACCGATGCCGAGATTCAAGCCTCGGTGAAGCTGCAGCTCCGTGTCCGCGATGAGGTCAGCGAAGTGGCCGACATGGTCAACCGCCTGGAATGGATGCGCAAGCAACTGAATGACGTCACCGGCATGTTGCGCGCCGAAAAGGGCAATCCCGAGCTCATTCAGAACGCCGAAAAAACCGGCAAGCAGATGGAGGACGTGGAGTACAAGCTGGTTTCCAAGTCTCTCACCGCCAGCGACGACAAGTACTACGTGGAGAGCTACAAGGTGTATTACAACCTGCTGTGGCTGAATGCCGAAATCGGCCCCGGCGCCGGAGACGTGGCCGGCGGCACCGACTTCCCGCCCACCGACACGGAGTACGCCCTGCTCGGCGACATTGAAAAAGAGCTGGCGGCGGCGAAAGTCGAATACGCCGCTCTCATGGACAAGAGCCTGCCGGCGTTCAACCGGGCCCTGCTGGAGCAAGGCGTGATGCCGCTCCCCAGCGCGGCTCCGGCCGTGCAAGTGAGCGCACCCGCCGCTGCAGGCAAGCAGAAGCCGGAGGTGACCCGCCAGCGATGAGCCATCCCGCGTACGACGTGGTCATCATCGGCGCCGGCATTGTCGGCGCGGCCTGCGCGCGAGAGTGTGCCCGGGCCGGCCTGCGTGTTGCCGTAGTCGAAGCCGAGTTTGTCGGTGGAGGCGCTACGTCCACCGGCATGGGCCACATCGTCGTCATGGACGACTCCGAGCCGCAATTCGCGCTTACTCGCTACTCCCAGCAGCTCTGGCACGAGATTGCCCCGGAACTCCCAGCGGAAGTCGAATACATGGCCTGCGGCACCCTCTGGATCGCCGCCGACGAGCAGGAAATGCAGGAAGTGCGCCGCAAGCAGCAATACTATGGCGCTCGCCGCGTTCCCACCGAAATCCTCGACCCTCGCGCGCTCTATGAAGCCGAGCCGCATCTTCGCCGCGGATTGGTTGGCGCTCTGCTCGTCCCCGAAGACCTGGTCATCTACGCTCCTTGCGCCGCACGTTTCCTAATGCGCCAGGCGCAGACTCATTCCTGCGACCTTTATTTGGACCGAGTGACGGAAATCCGCGACGATGGCGTGGTCCTCCAAAAGGGCGGCGCCCTCAGCGCCGGCACGGTCATTAATGCCGCCGGCACTTGGGCTCCGGAGCTAACGCCGGGCCTGGAGATGCGACCACGCAAAGGCCACCTCATCATTACGGATCGCTATCCCGGCTTCGTTCGCCACCAGCTCGTGGAACTTGGCTACCTGAAGAGCGCGCATGTGCTCACGGCCGAGTCTTTCGCTTTCAATGTGCAGCCGCGCGTTACCGGCCAGCTTCTCATCGGCTCTTCGCGCCAGTTTGGCGTGGAAGGGAAGGGAATAGACAACCACATCGTCGCCGGCATGCTGGCCCGCGCCTGCGTATACCTGCCGGAACTGGCGAAGATGTCGGCCATCCGCTGCTGGACCGGTTTTCGCGCCGCCACCGCCGACAAGCTTCCGGTGATCGGCAAATGTCCCGGCCGCGAGCATCTTTATCTCGCCACCGGCCACGAGGGCCTGGGTATCACCACTTCGCTGGCCACCGGCCGCCTGCTGCTCGACCAGCTATTGCAGCGCACTCCCGCCATCCCGGTGGAGCCTTACTCGCCCAGTCGCGATATGGAGGTGGCCCATGCGTGATGCGGTGCAGATGAAGGTAAATGGCGTCACCGTGCGCGTGCCTCGCGGCTCCACCGTGGCGGCCGCGGTTTTGCTCGCCGGCCGCTCAGGATTTCGCCGTTCTGTATCCGGCGAGTTGCGCGGTCCTCTATGTGGGATGGGAATCTGTTTCGAATGCCGTGTGGCGGTTGATGGCCAGCCCCACATGCGCAGTTGCCAGATGCTTTGCCGCGAGGGCATGGAGGTCACGCTCAGTGAGTGACCGTCGCCAATTCGACGTGCTGGTGGTCGGCGGAGGCCCGGCCGGCATCGCTGCCGCCTGTTGCGCCGCTGAAGCCGCCTTGCGCGTCGCCATCGCCGACGATAACCCCGCTCTCGGCGGCCAGATCTGGCGCGGCGAGCACTCCTCCCCCAGCAGCAAAGAGGCCGCATTCTGGTACCAACGCGTCAAGGACCTGCGCGTTGAGCATCTCGCCGGCACCCGGGTCTTTGCCCAAGTGGATTCCCGCACTTTGGCGGCTGAAACCGATACCAGCGTCTCCGAGCTTAGTTTTCGCAGCCTGATTCTCGCTACCGGCGCTCGCGAGCGTTTCCTTCCGTTTCCCGGTTGGACTCTGCCCAACGTGATGGGTGCGGGTGGCCTGCAGGCCCTGGCCAAGTCAGGATGGAATGTGCGCGGCCGTAAAGTCGTGGTGGCCGGCACCGGTCCGCTTCTGCTTGCCGTCGCCGCTCATCTGCGGGAGTACGGCGCTGACGTTCGCCTAATTGCCGAGCAGGCCTCCCGGCGCCAACTGCTGGCGTTTTCGCTCAGCCTCTGGCGACAGCCGTCCAAGTTAAACGACGCCCTGTCTCTGCGCCGCCAGTTGCTGGGTGTTCCGTATCTGCCGAGTTGCTGGCCCATTGCCGCCGCGGGCAAGCACAAGCTGGAAAGTGTGAGCGTGCGCCGCGGCGCTAAGACCTGGAGCGTGCCCTGCGACTACCTGGCCTGCGGCTTCCACCTGGTGCCGAACACCGAACTCGCCGCCCTGCTCGGCTGCGTGGTCGAGAATGGCAAAGTTCGCGTGGATGAGCTGCAGCAGACCACCATGCCTGATGTTTACTGCGCCGGCGAGCCTACGGGCATCGGCGGACTCGAACTGTCCCTGGTCGAAGGCCAGATTGCCGGCCACGCTGCCGCCGGGCGCCTCGATCCTGCCCGCCGCCTGTTCGCCAAGCGCGACAAGATGCGCCGCTTCGCCGCCGCCCTGGAGCGCGCCTTCGTTCTGCGCCCGGAATTGCAGGAACTGCCGCGGCCCGAAACCCTGGTCTGCCGCTGCGAGGACGTCTCCCTCTCCCGCCTGCGCGAGCATTCCTCCTGGCGCGCCGCCAAGCTGCTTACCCGCTGCGGAATGGGCCCGTGCCAGGGCCGCATCTGCGGACCTGCGCTCGAATTTTTGCTGGATTGGAAACCGGAATCCGTGCGCCCGCCGGTCTTTCCCGTGCGCGTGGAAAGCCTGATTGCAACTGCCGTCCGTACTGATTCTGAAACGATGCACAACTCTGCATTGAGGAGCTGACCATGGAATGGAAGGGCGTCATGCCCGCGATTACTACCTGCTTCGACAGCCATCTTAAGGTGGATTTTTCTTTTATTCAGGACCATTGTTCCTGGCTGGTGGATAACGGCTGCACCGGCATCGTTGCTCTGGGCTCCCTCGGCGAAGGCGCCACTCTCGCCTTCGACGAAAAACTCGCCATCGTCAGAGCCTGCATCAAGGCGGTGGGCAAACGCGTGCCCGTCGTGGCCGCCATCTCTTCGCTCAGCACTCGCGAGGCCGTGGACCTGGCCAAGGCCATTACCGATCTCGGCTGCCACGGACTTATGGTGCTGCCTCCTTATGTCTACCAGGGCGATTGGCGCGAAACCAAGGCCCACGTCACCGCTGTGCTCAAGGCTTCCAGCCTGCCTTGCATGCTCTATAACAATCCCGTCGCCTATGGCACTGATCTCCTTCCGGAACACATCCGGGAACTTGCCCGCGAGCATGAAAATTTGGCCGCGGTCAAAGAGTCGAGCATGGACGTGCGCCGCGTTACCGCGATCCGCGAACTTCTGGACGATCGCCTCGCCCTGTACGTTGGCGTGGATGACGAAATTGTGGAGGGCGTGGCCATGGGCGCCGTCGGCTGGGTCGCAGGCCTGGCCAATGCCCTACCGCGCGAGTCGGTCGCGCTCTTCGAGTTGGCCGCCAGGGGCGACAACGACAAAGCCTTCGAACTCTACCGCTGGTTCCTGCCCCTCTTGCGCATGGATACCGTGCCCAAGTTCGTGCAACTCATCAAGCTGGTGCAGCAGGAAGCTGGCATGGGCAACGCCCGTGTCCGCCCGCCGCGCCTGGAGCTGGCGGGAGAGGAATTGGAAACCGCTCAGGCCGTAATTCGTCGTACGCTGGCCAACCGTCCGGCCTATTGCCGCACTCCCACCAGGCAAGTGAGCTATGCCCGATAGAAGCGCCACACTGGCCGGCACGGAATTGCAGGGACTCTCGCTTCTCGGCTCCCGTGTTGCTTCTGGGCGGGGCCCAGCGTTTCACGCCATTAATCCTGCTGACGGCAGCCGGTTGGAGCCTGCGTACTACTCTGCCACCGCGGAGGAGTTGAATGAGGCTGCGCGTCTCGCGGCACAGGCCTTCCCGGACTACAGCCGCCTGCCCGGAAAAGCGAAA
>DASSQB010000196.1:0-2584 GCA_035702725.1 Terriglobales bacterium
CCCGATGAACGTCCGCAGACCGCTCATGACGTAAAACTGCAATTGCAATGGATCAAAGAAGGAGGACTGGAGGAGGGATTGGCTCCCGCGATTGCCGCCCTGTCAACTCCGGTCTAAAATTCCCCACATCTCCGGTTTAAAATTCCCCACCTTAACGATCAAGGGATCAAGAATGTGTCTCCTTGGCCCCGGGCGCAGCGGAGCCCCGCGCCGCTTTTTGGCGCTGGGGCGGAGCGGAGCCTGGGGCCGAGGAGAGCGTCGATCCCGTCCCGCCCTCCTGCTCCCGGCCGCCGATCAGCCCGGCGCGCCGCCGTTCCTTCAACCGGTAGCTCTCGCCCCGGATGTTGATGGTGGTCGAGTGGTGCAGCAGCCTGTCCAGGATCGCCGTCGCGATGATCGAGTCGCCGAAGATCGAGCCCCACTCACCGTAGCTTTTGTTGCTGGTCACGATAATGCTGCCCCGCTCGTAGCGGGCGCTCACCAGTTGGAAGAAAATCGTCGCGCCCATCTCGTCCAGCGGCAGATAGCCCATTTCATCGATCACCAACAGCTTGGGTGCCAGATATACCCGCATGCGCCGGTCCAGCCGGTTCTCGCGTGTGGCCCGCGCCAGGTCCACCACCAGATCGTGCGCGGTGATGAAGTACGCCCCGAACCCAGCCTGGATGGCCGCTTCCGCCAGCGCCACGCTGAGGTGCGTCTTGCCTACCCCAGGCGGCCCCAGAAAGATCGCATTGCTCGCCTCGTGGATGAAGCGCAGGGTTTGCAGTTCGCGAACCTGGCGTTCGTCGATTGACGGTTGAAAGGTGAAGTCGAACTGCGCGAAGGTCTTGAGGTAGGGCAGGTGTGCCAGTTGCAGCCGCGCCCGCAGATAGCGACTGCGACGGGCGTCGGCCTCAGTCTTCAGCACATCGAGCAAGAAGTCGGTGTAGCCCGGTTCCTGCTGTGCCGCCTGTTCCAGGAGATTCGGCAGCCGTGCCTGCACTGCCTTCAAGCCGAGCGTTTCCAAGGTCGATTCCAACTGCTCCAGGGCGGTCATCGCGCACCTCCCTCCGCCGCGCACTCATACGCGGCCAGCGAGCGCACTTCGACCTCTGGACCCAGCGGACGAATGCGCACTTGCAGCTTCGCCGGCGAGCGCAGCCCGCCCAGAGGTATGCCGGCGTGATGCTCCGCTTGCGCCGCCGTCCGATGCAGCCCCGCCACGCGCGTGTGCACGGCAATGCGTTGCTGGCCGGCATAGATCTCGACCAATTCGCTTGATCCGCGCACCCGCACCTGTTGCCCGGCGTAGCGCCAGGGCACCGAGTACCGGTTCGCCTGCCAGGCAACGTAGGCATCGCGCGACACCCGCCGCAACTCTTCTTCGAAAAACGGATACGGCGCGCGTCCCGCCAGCGGCTGCAGCGCCGGCTTCTCCGCTTCCCAGCGTTCCTTCACCAAACAATGGGTCGTGCCGTGCACCCGCTGGTTCGCCACTTCCCAGGTCCAGCTGCGCAGCGCCGCGTTCATCTCGTCCAAGCTGTGCGGCTCGCGTCCCTGCAACCCGCAGAGGAAGTTGCGGCGCACGTACTTCACTCCGGACTCCACCTTGCCCTTGGTCTGCGCCCGATACGGCCGGCACAGCCGCGGCGTGAAACCCCAGTAGCGAGCGAAGTCCAGAAACTGCGGATGCCACTGGACCTCGTCGCGCTCGTCGCGGCCCAGTGCCACCGTCTTCATGTTGTCGTACAGGATCTCCCGCGGCACCCCGCGCAGTTGCCGGAACGCCTCTTCGTGCAATCGCAGCAGCGTGCCCAGCTTCTGATCCAGCGCCGCTTCGGCCATCATCGCCCGGCTGTAACCGAGAGTGAACGTGAAGCCGGACAGCGCCTGCTCCCCACTCGCATCCTCCAGATAGCCCAGATGGCCCCAGTCCACCTGCGCTTGCACCCCGGGCGCGGTTTCAAACCGGCGCACCGCTACCTGCCGTGCCGCTTCCCGCTGCGGTCGCAAATAGTCGGTCAGAATCGTGTAGCTGCCGCCATAGCCCCGTTCCCGCAGCTCGCGCAGCAACACCACCGCGTTCCACACCCCTGCCTGGAGACGCTCGTCCAGGTACGGCTTGTATCCGTCCAGCTTGCTCGGCCGCGGCGCCCGCGGACCGTAGGTTGGTGCTGTCCCTGGCTCCTTGCCCAGGTACTTGCGGATGGTTTTGCGATCATGGCCGGTCATCGCTCCAATGGCTCGCACGCTCATCCCCAGTCGCTTCAGCTCGCTGATGTCACTCACTTCTCCCCCTCGTAGCAGGTTCCGCACCTCCTCCTGGCTGGAGAGTTGGTGCTGTTGTATCAGTGGTTACTCAAAAGTGGGGATTTTTACTTCGGCGACCTGGGGATTTTACGAACGGCGGTGACACAATCTGTTCCCAGCTAGGCAGAGCGGGGTACAAACCAGTGATGTTTGACCAGGAAGGCCCATTTACGTACGTTCCTCCGCCGCTATAACTCGCCGAACCATACAGGCTTCCGAACCATACCTGGGCTACATAGGCGGGGTAAACCGCAATTGCGTACTGTGCTCCGGCAACTTGCGGGATTGGTGG
>DASSQB010000197.1:0-3957 GCA_035702725.1 Terriglobales bacterium
GCAACTAGGATTCTGCGGCTGGCCGCTGATTGTAGACGTTGAGTGCTTCCATGCACCCGCTCCTTCAAACCACTGCCCACCGGCCCTGGCCGCTGCCCGGCGGGCCGTGGATCATGGTCCAGACCTGGCATGACCTGCTCTTCGCTCACTGGCCGCTGCCGCCGCAGGTCCTGCGCCCACTCGTCCCGGCGCAGCTTCCGCTCGATGCCTATGAGGGGCAATGCTGGCTGGCGGTGACTCCCTTCCACATGAGCAACGTGTGCCTGCGAGGCTTGCCGGCTATGCCGGGGTTTTCCAGCCTGCCTGAACTCAATGTTCGCACATATGTGAAGATGGACAACAAGCCCGGTGTTTATTTCTTCAGCCTGGATGCAGGGACTCTCAGTGCGGTGTTCGCTGCCCGCAGCTTCTATCGCCTGCCTTATTACTACGCGCGCATGAAAGTGGATGTGGGGTCAGAGGAGATCCGCTACCACAGCCTGCGTCGCGTGCCCGTCAACGCCGAGTTTTGCGGCCGCTTTCGCCCTGCTGCTGCGGTGCAACTCCGCCCGCGCGGCTCCCTGGAGCACTGGCTGACCGAGCGCTATTGCCTCTACACCACCACCGGGCGCAGCACCTTTCGCGCGGAGATCCACCACGTGCCCTGGCCGCTGCAGGACGCCGAAGCCGAAATCGAAGTCAACACCATGGCCGGCGCCGCCGGCATCAATCTGCCCGATGTCCCCCCGTTGCTGCATTTTTCCCGCCGGCTGGATGTGCTGGTGTGGCCCCTGCGCCGGGTGTAGCACCGCCATGAACACGTGGGCACAGGCGCCCCGCCTGTGCGGGCGAGCGTAGCTCGCCTGTGTCTTCGCTCCCCTTGCACTGGCGCGCTTAAAGCGTATGATTCTTGCCCGTGGAAAACGCAAAGTCTGAACTGATAGCCGCACTCCAAAAAGAAGCGGAAGCGGCTCGCCGCCGCTCACAACGGCTGGTGGAAATTGGCAAGCGGGTGCCCAGCCCGCACGAACAGAACGAACTCATTGCCATGGCGCTGGCGGAAGGACGCGCCGCCGAAGCCTTCGACCGGGCCATGGAATTCCTGCATGAACACGCGAAGTCCTAGCAACCATAGAAAGTTCATCACAACTGGCATTTTGAGAAAGCCGACTCAGGCCGGCGCGAGTTAAGGCAGGAATAAATCCGTCCTTGTCGGCGTCATGCTGAGGGCCTTCAGGCCCGAAGCATCTCGCGTGTTCCGCTACGTGTATTTTTTCTCGGTGCACGCCGGACCCTTCGGGGCTCAAGCCCCTCTGGGTGACGCCACAGTGAGGAGGCAGGGACAGCCCCTCATGCCCCATTGTTATCGAGAATGTGAGAACTCCCTGAAGCCGCTGCGGCGAGGAAAATTAGTAGGGGTGCTTCGACTTCGCGTTCCGGTTCGCAAGCGAACCGGCTCGCTCCGCTCAGCATGACATGCGTTATAAATATTGCCAGCACTTACAACATCGATTGTTCCACATTTCAGTCACCCGCAGCCAAGGGCCTGCTGACAACTGAGAACTGAGAACTGACCACTGGTTCTACGTCGTTTTCTCTTTCGTCACCGTCCCCAGCAGAATCTGGAACAGCAGCAGCCAGCGCTTCACATTGCTGGTCATCAGGAAGTTTTCTTTCACGTGCTCGCGGCCGTTTTTGCCCATCTGCTCGGCGAATTCCGGGTGGGTAAGCAGGTAACGAATCTGGTAGGCACAGCCTTCAATGGAGTGCACCAGCACGCCCGTGAGCTTGTGAATTACCTGCGTGGGAATGCCGCCTACGGCGCCGGCAATGGTTGGCTTGCCCTTCCACAGCGCCTCGGTAACGGTGAGCCCAAAGCCTTCCTTGAGCGATTTCTGCACCACGATGGTCGAAGCTCGCTGCAGGGCATTGATTTCCTGGGCCGACCACGGCGGCAGGTTCAGGATAATCACATCCGGGTCCTCGCCCGCCGCATCCATCACCTCCTGCAGCACGATGGCGCCTTCGGGGTCGTCGGTGGCGCCGCCTCCCGCCAGCACAAGCTGACAGTCCACGTATTTTTTCGCCAGCTTGTAGGCCTGAATGACCCCCACCGGATCCTTGAGGCGGTCGAAGCGGGAAATCTGGGTGACGATGGGCCGGCTGCGGTCAATGCCGAAATCGTCGCATACTTTCTGGATATACCCGGCGTCCAGTTCCTTGTTCTTCTCGGAAAGCGGATCAATGCAGGGAAAGAACAGATACTGCGGCACCATGAGCTGGCGGGAGAACGCGGGCGAGGAAAACACCGTGGCGTCGTACTCCTCGATCATGGGCCGCAGGAAACCCCACACATCGGGATGGGGATTGGAGAGGTCAATGTGGCAGCGCCACATCCATTTTCCCCGGTTGCGCTCGCGGGCGCGGATCAGCCCCGCTGGCTGAGGATCATGAATGACAAACAGGTCCTCGGTGAACTGCATGCGCTGCCGGTTCTGTTCGTTGTAGCTCAGGAAAATGTCGCGCGCTTCCTTGGTCAGCACGTATTCCCCGCCATGCAGCGCGTTGTGAAACGCCTTGGTGACCTCGAAGAAGTCGTTGCCGCCGGTGATTACATCCCAGCGCGTCACCACCTCCAGTTCGCTGAGCAGGGGAATCAGCCGGTTGAGCATCTCGGCCACACCGCCGCCCATGGAGGTGGAGTTCACCATCTTCACGGTTTTGCTGCGCAGCGGCCGCGCCAGGTAGCGCAGCTCATCCAGCTGCGGCTTGCCGATGATGGGCTCGTAGTCGTCCAGCCGCGGCGGAGGCGGGGGCGCGGGCGGCGTTTCCGATATGCGCGGCCGTTTCCGCCGCTCGCGCGGCGGTACTGCCGGGGCTTCCGACCCGCCGTTGCGCGGGGGCGCCTCCACCGGAGCTGCCGTTACCGTCTCGCCGCGCTTCTGCTCGGGTGCGCGTTCCTCCACCTTGTCCTTCCTTTCGTCCATTTCCACCTCATGCCTGGGAATGCAGAGTTCGTTCGATTACGCGCACCATCACGCGCCGCACGTCTTGCAGCGTGGAAGTATAGATGTCAATGCGGTTGAACTGGTCGGCTATGCGCCCCATATCCAGCTCCGAGTCCAGCCACACGGAAAAGTCATTTGAGTTCAGCTTCAGCCGCAGGCGCGCTTCGATGAAATGATAGTGAATGCAGTGAATACTCACCTGGTTCAGGCAGTCGCGGAATTCCACCAGGTTGCGGGCCACGAAGGG
The DNA here is from genome assembly GCA_035702725.1 of Terriglobales bacterium. Classification (GTDB taxonomy): domain Bacteria; phylum Acidobacteriota; class Terriglobia; order Terriglobales; family Acidobacteriaceae; genus JAICWP01. Next base: position 3,235 of record DASSQB010000197.1, read on the forward strand.
CGTAGGCACAACTACCGCGTCGGAGGCGCAGAAGTAAAACGGCTCCATGGCCACGCGGTCGGCGGCGCGCGGGTTGCGCTCCAGGTAATCGCGCACGATTTGCACAATGCGTTCTCGCAGGCTCTCCACGGAAGTAAACTCCCGCACGTCCACCGAGGCCAGGCGCTCCGCCAACCCCACCTCATTGCAGGCGGCGAAGGCCCAGTGGGCGTAGTCGTTGGAAAAGCCCTCGCGGATGAAGTGGTGCTCCTGCAGGGTGCGGAAGGTGTGCTGAAAAATGGATTCGCTGGGCACCGTCCGCAGGGCGGCCAGCAACTCGCCCAGGGTAGTTGCTTTGTCGCGCTCGATCCTGAGCAGGTGCGCCGCCGAGTTGAAGTAGAAAGGCGCGCGCGCCCAGCGCACCGGCGGCGCCGGCAATTGTGCAGTAGCCATTTGTTGGGGGCCCTCCTGCTGGTCTCAGTGTTGCCTGTTGGTTCGAGGCTGCTCTGCGGCCTTTAGATGCCGCCCCGGCAGGCCATTGTTTGCTGCTGTTCACGATACACCATGGCGGCGGGCCTGTGCTCGTGCCCGCAGCAGCTCCCTAAATCGCGCAGCAGCTTTCGATTTTGCTGGCAGCCGCCCTGCCGCCATTAGACAATTAAATCTCCGCCTATCGTCTTCTTTTTACCTTATGCCAAGTGGCGCCGACACGTTGCTGCTGGAGTTGTTCGCCATTTTTGTGTG
>DASSQB010000198.1:0-2001 GCA_035702725.1 Terriglobales bacterium
CTGTGAGACGCCACGTCCACTTTGACCCAGCGGCAAAAGATGCCCTCTCCCTCGAAGCGCTTCAGCAGTTGCTCCAGCGCTGCCACGTCTCCCGAAAGCACGGTGGAGCGCGGGCTATTGGAAACCGCGACTGACACTTGCCCCTCGCAGCCGGCCAGCCGGGCTTGCGCTTCAGCTAGCGACAGTTCTGCTGCGGCCATGGCGCCACACCCGCTCACCTGCCGTAAGAGCAGGCTCCGCCGGCAAATGATGCGCGCGGCGTCCTTCAGACTCAGGACTCCGGCGACGCAGGCTGCAGCCACCTCTCCCATACTGTGGCCCACTACCGCGTCGGGAACAATTCCCCAAGCTCGCCACAGGGCCGCCAAACCCATCTGGATGGCAAAAATGGCCGGCTGGGTGACATCGATGCGCCCCCATTGCTCCGCGGCCAGTGCATCCAGAAGCGACCAGTCGACAAAGGGACGCATTGCCCGGTCGCACTCCTCGATGGCGGCGCGAAACGCAGACTCGCTGGCCAGCAACTGCCTCCCCATGCGCGGCCACTGCCCTCCCTGGCCGGGAAAGACGAAGACCAGTTTGCGGCGCTCTGTGGGCAGTGCGACGCCAGTCCACAGGCCGGGAGCGGATTCCTCTTGCAGAAAGGCGGCCAGGCGCGCGTCCAGCTCCGCGGCCGATCCGGCCAGCAGCGCCAGGCGATGCTCGTAATGGCTGCGCCGCAAAGCGGCGGTGTAGCAGACGTCGTAGAGACGTTCCTGGCCGCTCGCCTCGCGATAGGCCCGCGCCAGCTCTCTGAGAGCCCCCGGGTGACGCGCTGACAGCGGCAAGAGATACGGCGGCCCAGCGTCTGGTTCCCGCCCCTGGGTCACGTCCGGCGCCTGCGCCAAGATGACATGAGCATTCGTGCCGCTAATCCCGAAGGAGCTGACGCCGGCGAGCCGTTCCACATAGCCCGCCGGCCAGGGTGTCGTTTGGCTGCGCACATCCAGCCGCAGCTCATTCCATGTCGAGTGTGAATTGGGTGCGTGGAAATGCAGATGTGCAGGGATCTCGCCATGCTGCAGCGCCAGAACGGTCTTGATCAAACCGGCGATGCCCGCGGCCGCCTCCAGGTGGCCGAAGTTGGTTTTCACCGACCCGACCACCAGGCTCTGTTGCGCAGCCCGTCCCTCGTTCATGGTCGCCGCCAGGGCCTGAAGCTCAATCGTGTCCCCCAGGGGCGTTCCAGTGCCATGCGCCTCCACGTATCCGACTTGATGCGCCAGCACGCCGGCGTTCTGCAACGCGCAGCGGATCACGGCCTCCTGCGCCGACCCATTCGGGGCGGTCAAGCCGTTGCTTCGGCCATCGTGATTGATGGCTGAGCCGCGGATCACGGCCAGAATCCGATCGCGGTCGTGCTGGGCATCGGAGAGCCTCTTGAGCACCACGACTCCGCAGCCCTCGCCACGGACGTAGCCATCAGCCGCGGCGTCAAAAGTCTTGCAGCGGCCGTCGGGCGCCATTGCGTGCATGCGGCAAAAATAAATCGTGGTATCGGGCGACAGAATCAGGTTGACACCGCCAGCGAGCGCCAGGCTGCACTCCCGGTTGCGCAGGCTCCGGCAAGCCAGGTGAACAGCTACCAACGACGACGAACAGGCCGTATCGAGCGCAACGTTGGGCCCATGCAAGCCCAGGAGGTACGAAATCCGGCCCGTAGCGACGCTAAAGGCATTACCTGTGCCGGTGTAGGGGTCGATGTCCACCGGGTCGCTGCGCAGGGCGGCATAGTCATTGGTGCTGATCCCCACGAAGACGCCAGTCTGGCTGCCGGCCAGCTTGCTGGGCGCCTGTCCGGCGCACTCCAGGGCCTCCCAGGCAACTTCCAGCAGCAGTCTGTGCTGGGGGTCCATACCGATCGCCTCGCGCGGTGCGATGCCGAAGAACTCAGCATCGAATAGATCCACGCCCTCTAGAAACCCTCCCGAGCGGGTGTACATCTTGCCGGGCGCATCGGGG
>DASSQB010000199.1:0-6649 GCA_035702725.1 Terriglobales bacterium
CAATCTAAGCAGCAGTCCGCGTAAACCATGCGGGGCGCGTAGCTCAATTGGAAAGAGCATGGGATTTCTAATCCCAGGGTTGCAGGTTCGATCCCTGCCGCGCCTACCAGGTTTCTGCGGATTTGTGCTGGGTGCGAGGTCCTTCACGGGGCTCAGGATTTCGCCTACGGGCTCACACTCGTCACCTGCGGTGACTCGTTCACGCCCGCAAAACGGCTCATTTCGATCCCTGCCGCGCCTACCATCGTTTCGTGTCCTTCCCGAGTTTTACCTTCGCTGAAGTTTCCACACGATCTGGCGCAGTATGCCCATCCAGACCGCCGCGTCTTCGGCGCGCACTTGCAGACGCCGCACCAGGCGGCGCAGCTTTGCTTCCGTGGACGCGGCGGTGCGCGGTTTTACATAGCCGCTGGCGGTGAGCGCCTGAAACAAAAGCGCCGTGATGCGCTCCACTTCTCCGGCGTTCGCCGGCTTCGTCGCCAGGGCTGGTGCCGGGCCGGGTTCTTTCCGCGCCAACTCGTAAAGGCAAACCGCCACCGCTTGCCCCAGGTTCATGGACGGGTTCTCACTGCGGGTAGGAATGCGCATCAGCCAGTGGCAGTGGCTGATGTCCTGGTTGGAAAGGCCCCGTTTCTCTGAACCGAACAGAAGAGCCACGCGGCCGGACGCCAGTTGCCGGCGCAGCTCGGGCGTGCCCTGCTGCAAGGACTGCAAAGGCTGGATTATGTCGCGGCGCGCGCCTGCCGTGGTGCCCACCACCAGGCTGCAGTCGGCCACCGCTTGGGCGACAGTCTTGTATTCCGCGGCTTCCCGCAGCACGGCTTCCGCGCCCACGGCGGAGCGCGCTTCGCGAAAAGCAATTTCGTAAGGATTTACTACCCGCAGCCGGTCAAAGCCAAAGTTGCTCATGGCCCGCGCCGCCGCTCCCAGATTGAGCGGGTTGCGTGTGGCCACCAGAACCACGCACAGGCGGTCGAATTGGGCGGCGAACCGCAAGCGCCTATTCTAGGCCACTTCGCCGCCGTCCCTCGCCATTGCAGGCTTTAGCTGATGCCGTACAGTTTGAGCAGCTTCGACGTCTTGCAGCGATAAGCCAGCGACAGGGCATGCAGACGATACAGATTGGGTGTGTGCCCGTGCTTTTCGATGTCAGACAAGCGGCTGGGTGAAACGATGTAGTCGCTGTTGTGCCGCTGCTTGCCGACCTTCCTGGTTAAGCGATGTACATCGCGCATGGTAAGACCCAACTGGTCACGGAGTTCGCGCATCCCCCGTCCCGCTTTCCTGTTCATGTATGCCATACGCGTTTTTTCCGCCTGGGTGGAGTATCAAATATTGGCTGCAAACCTCGGGCACTTGGAATGAGAGTGTCGAGAAGGCAGCACTGGTACCGACACGCCTCGCCGCCAAATATATACCAGAGTGAGTATATCGTGCTTCATATAATTAATAACTATTTCGGCTACCATCCAAGGGGCTCACCCTGACCGCATTCCGTCAGTCCAAATCTGGCCAGCGCTACGCCTCAGTCCTGAATTGCAGGTTTTCAGCTGCTCGGGCGCGCCGCTGCTCTTCCCGTCTGACCACCGCCAGCCTCCAGCCAGCATCTCAGTGAGCATGCTTTTCGCCAGTAATTACGCACTTGCAAACGGAGTCTGACCATGAGAAGGCATTTTGTCACGCTTGCAGTTTGTTTGGCCCTTGGCCTTGCCACCTGCGCCCAGGCAAGCAGCCGTCCCAAGCAGGACCGGGACAAGGATAAGGACGACCAGGCGAAACATGCGCAGAAAGCGCCCAAGGTGAAAATCACCCACGGACCGGTAATCGAGTCCACCAAGCCCACCACCGCTACCATCGCCTGGTCCACCAATGTCAACGCCAGCACCATCTTGAAATACGGCACCAACCCGGGCGATTTGGACCAGACCGCGGAAGCGCGTTGGGGCGGTACAACCCATCGCGTTTACCTGCGCAACCTGAAGCCTGGCACTGACTACTATTACCGAATAGAGTCCACCCAGGCCCAGGGCACGGGCTCGCAAGCCGTCAGCGGCGTGCAGCAGTTCCGCACTCCGGGCGCGGCAGCTGCTTCTGCGGTTCCGGCTGCAACCCATCCCGCCGCCGCTAATCCCGCGTATGCTCGCGGGCGCGACATGGCGCTGCGCAATTTCCACCAGTTCCTGGTTACGCACCCAAATGTCAAGGCGGACCTGAAGAAAGACCCCAGCCTGGCCGAGAACGCGAGCTACCTCGGGCACCACCCTGGGTTCAACCAGTTCTTGCAGAGCCACCGCGCGGTGAAGCAGTTCCTCGTACAGGATCCCACCTTCGTGCAGAGCGAGGAGGCGATCCGCTGAACCGACGAGGCCTTTCGTGAAAGGGTGGGGCTGGCTCTGGTCAGCCCCATTTTTGGGGAGACTTAGCTCAGAGGCCCGTGGTCTCTGAATCCAGGACGTCATTCCCCCCAGCCAACCCGGCACGTTACGCTCAACCCAGCCATTGCTGAGGGGAGCTGTGTGAACTCGCCGAGCAGAACGCCAGTGTTGGCTTTGCTGCCGGGTGGCCTGTTGCTGCTGGCCACCGCGCTGCTGTTGAATTTTCTCTCCCTGCCGCCTTCCAGCTATGTCCGGGTGCAGTTCGGATTCTATATCGTCCTGTGCGCGGGGGTTCTGCTCGCCTGGCGCTTCCGTTCCACCCGCGTTTTGTTCGCGTTGCTGGTTCTGTTACTGGTAGAAGAGGCCGCATTCGGTCCTTCTAACCTGAGCGCCGATCACGTGCGGGTCGCAATCGCTGCCTTTCTGCTGCCGGTTAACCTGCTGGTGTTCTCTCTATTGCCCGAACGCGGCTTTACCCTGGACGCGCTGGTGCCCCGCGCCGCCCTGCTGCTCATTGATTTTGTTGCTCTGGGCGTGAGCAGCGAGTTCCACGGCGGGCACACGTTCACCCTGCCCTGGGTGACTGCGGGGCTTTGCGCCGCCGCTTCTCTCGTTTTTCTGCTGCGCACCTTCCTCTACCGCAAGAATCTGGAATGCGGCTTCTTCTGGGGCATGCTGGCGGCGTGGCTGGCGTTGCGCCACGGCGGCGTGGGTGTAGCTGCTACCGCCTACCTGGGCACCGGCGCGCTCATCGTGGCGGCCTCCCTGATCGAGAGCTTCTATTTCATGGCCTACCACGACGAACTCACCGGCCTCCCCAGCCGCCGCGCCTTCAATGAAGCCACGGCAGCGCTCGCCCAGCCCTACAGCATCGCCGTGGTGGATATTGACCACTTCAAGTCCTTCAACGACCTCTACGGTCACGATACGGGCGACGAGGTGCTGCGCATGGTCGCGGCCCGGCTGGGACGGATTAGCGGCGGTGGCCAGTCATTTCGCTGCGGCGGCGAAGAGTTCGCGGTGCTGTTTCGCGATCGCACCGCGCCAGAAGCCTTGCCCTACTTAGAGGAGATGCGCCAGGACATCGAAGAATCCGTCTTCTGCCTGCGCGGTCCCGAGCGCCGGCGCCAAGCGCGTGGAGTGGACCGGCGTGACGCAGGCAAAGGCACCACACGAAGGCGGAAGATGAAGGTGGAACCGCCGTCTGCGGCTGATATCACCTCCGTCACTGTGAGCATTGGCGTTGCCGGTTCGGGAGCCCTGAAGCAGGAGAAAGTTCAGCAGGTCATCGCGGCTGCAGATAAAGCCCTCTACCGCGCCAAGGCCGCTGGCAGAAACCGGGTGGAAGCGGCCGGGCTGCAGTCGGCCGGTTTGTCGAAAATGGCCGCCTCTCGCCGCTAAACGTGGGCTGGACCTCGTCCTACAGGGATATTACCGAGCGTTGCAAGTCCGCCGGGGCCTGAGGCGCATCAACCCTGGGCTCGGTTTGCCGAGGGCGAGCACGCGGGGCCTCCTTGCGGGCAAACGGCTTGGGATGCGCTTTCTCAGCGTTGCGCTTTTGCGCTTCGTGTCCCTTCATGGCGCTGAGCTGAGCGCTGTCGCTAAATAGCTGCTTAATCAGCCAGCTCTGAGTTTGAATGGTGTTGTTCTGCTCCACAATCAGCATCGTCATGATTCCATAGGCGACCAGGAACAGCACCGTGAGCACCGGCAGTAAGGTGTTTTTCCGCTTTGCAGTATTTGTGCTGTTCTCGCTCAAGGACCACCCCGCTTTCAGTTAGAACGCTGACATTGTGGTAAGCACCTTCGAAGCCAGCCGATTATTTCTTGTAACTGATTGGGAACAATGTTCTTACACCCGTTTTTGCCGGACCTGCGTGCTGCCCCAGTGCAACTCTGTGCACATAAGTAGAAGTGGCAGACGCCATGTCGGGCCAACGCAAATCGCTGTTGGTAGCCCTGGGTTCCCGACCCCTGGTTACTTTAGGAACCACAGGTGACATAGATGCTGGTCTCAGGCCCGGCAACTCAGAATTTCATCAAGACAGTGCTGCACCTTCTTGGGCCCACCTTCATCCCGAACAAACTCCCCGTGGGAATTCTTCATGCAGGTGCCATTTCTTATGCGCACGATAAAAACTTTCAATGGCGGGAATGAGCGTCCCCAGCCGCCTTTGGTGATCCAATCTGCTTGGGGATTAGTCCTCCTCAAGTTGCCACATGGAAGAAACGTCAAAGCCGCGCGCCTGGAAGGTGCTGCTCGCGTTTGCAACCATCTATTTTGTCTGGGGCTCCACGTTTTTGGCCATCCGAATAGGGGTCCGGGAGGTGCCGCCGTTTCTCCTGGCAGGCATGCGCTTCCTGGTGGCCGGACTTGTCCTCTACGCGTGGATGCGGGCAAGCGGCACTCGTTCACCGGCGCCTCGACAGTGGGGTGCGGCCTGCTTGCTGGCGGTGTTGATCTTTGTCTTCGACTACGGACTGCTGTTCTGGGCTGAAAGGCGAGTCCCCTCCGGGATCGCTGCCGTGCTGCTGGCAACCATCCCAGTCTTCATGACCCTTTCGGAGATCCTCATATTGCGTACGCAGCGCCTGAGCGTGCGATTGGCGATGGCTCTTCTGGCAGGTCTCGGCGGAGTTGCGGTCCTGGTGAGCCGTACCGTGAGCTTCGGCGAGGCCCCGATTGATACCGCTGGCGCCTGTGCCCTGCTCGTGGCCGCTATCAGTTGGTCAGTAGCTTCCGCACTGACGCGCAAGTTGCCGCTGCCTCCTGCGAAAGTGATGAGTTCGGCCGCCCAAATGCTCGCCGGGGGAGTGCTGCTTATGCTGGCAGCCGGCCTTCTTGGCGAATTTCACGGATTCCACATTCAGGCGGTCTCCCGCCAGGCCTGGTTGGCATTGGCCTATCTCATTGTGGCCGGATCCATCGTCGCGTTCACCGCCTATGTGTGGCTCATCCATCACGAGTCGCCCACCAGGGTGGGAACCTATGCCTATGTGAATCCGGTGGTTGCGGTGTTAGTCGGGTACTTTATCGGCGGTGAAGCGATTGGACCACGCACGATTGTCGGAACCATGCTCGTGCTGGTCGGGGTGCTGGTGATGACGACGGCGCCCGCGAAAAAACCGGAAACGAGTGCCTGGGCGGGCGAACCCCAGGAAGCTGAACCGTAGACAACCACCAACCGACACCTTATGCCACTTTGCCCACTTCCTGTTCGCCCGCCGCGGGAAGATCCACGGTAAAGGTGGAGCCTTTGCCAGGTTCGCTGTGGAAACTGATATCGCCGCCGTGGACTAGCAGCATCCTCTGCGCGGTGGAGAGGCCCAGGCCGGTCCCGGTAGGTTTGGTAGTGAAATACGGCAAAAAGATTTTTTTCTGCTGCTCAGAAGGTATGCCCGAGCCCGTATCCTGCACAGTGGCATAAACTTTGCTGCCGTGCTCCTCGCAATGCAGGGTTAGCTGCCCGCCTTCCGGCATGGCCTGGATGGCATTCACAATCAGGTTGGTGAACACGCGGCGCAAATCGGCGGCATTGGCCCGCACCTGGTTCACCGGCTGGAATTCCGTGATCACAGAAAGATTGTTGACCCCGCGCCACATGGGCCGGGTAAGTTCCAGTGCGTCCTGCATGAGCGGGCGCACATCCACCAGCGCGGTCTCGCCGGTACCCCCCCGAATGTACTCGCGCACGCGCTTGATGATTTCCGCCCCGCGGCGGGCGGAGTTGTCAATCATGCCGAGGTAAAAGCGCTGGTCATCGCTCTGCTCGGGCCGTGACTGCAACAGCGCTGTCGCCTGGGTAATGGTGTTCAGTACGTTATTGAAATCGTGGGCGATACCGGAGGCCATCTGCCCGATCGCGAGATGGCGCTCGGTGTCGGATACGCGCCGCTGCAACTGGTTGATTTCGGTGACGTCGCGCACCAGCAGCAGGGCGCCAATGATTTCGCCTTCGCTGTCGCGCATCGGATTGGCGGAAACCAGCGCATCCAGGACAGAACCGTCAACCGAATTGGAAAGCGAGCGCGCCTCGTTTTGTACGGTTTCGCCACGCAGCGCCCGCGTGACCGCCAGGCTGGAGGCTGTCGTGGGCTGCTCGTGCTTGTACACGCCCAAGTGCCGGGCCAGGAAGTTCGCGTGTGCGCCCGTCAGTTCTTCGCGGGTACAGGCGCAAATCTGCTCGGCGGCGCGGTTCACGTCAGCCACGCGGGCGTTGCGGTCGAAGATGAACACCGCTTCGGGCATGCTTTCGAGCAAGGTAGAGAGTTCC
>DASSQB010000200.1:0-2096 GCA_035702725.1 Terriglobales bacterium
GTGATTCCTATCGCGATCGGCGGATTCTGGATGTATTTCTTTTACCGCAACCTGAGGTCGCGGCCGCTGGTGCCGCTGCACGACCCGCGGGCGCGGGCGATATTGGGGCCGGACATTGACTGACGAGCTGAACAAATCGGAACACGAGATCGAGAACCCGGAAACGCGCTACGAGCGCCGCGACCTGAGCCCGCACTCGGTGCTGCTGTTCCTGGTGGGGCTGGCGGTGATATCGGTCCTCATTTATTTCATGCTGTGGGGATTCTACGGCTACCTGAACGCGTTCCGGCAAAAGCCGCAAAGGCCGGCGGCGCCGCTGGAGGCGGTGCACGGCAATGAGAATCCGGAACGGGCAATCCAGCGATTCCCGGAACCGCGGCTGCAACCCAATCCGGCGGCAGATTTGAACAAGTTCCGGACGCAGGAAGAGCAGACTTTGAACAGCTACGGCTGGGTGGATCCGCAAACCGGGGTGGCACACATCCCGATTGAGCAAGCCATAGACATTATCGCGGCGCGGGGGTTGCCGGTGCGGCAGGGAGGCGAGAGCCCGGTGACAGCGGCGCAAACCGCGCAGGAACAGCGGGGCCCAACGGCGCAACCGGCGAGTGGAGCCTCGCAACAGGAGAAGAGGTGAGCGGTCGAATGAAATTGCCGGGCAGGAGCGCGCTGTGGGCGATAGCGACGGCCGCCGCGCTGTGCGCCGGCGCCTGGGGGCAGACGCTGGATCCGCTTTCGCCGCCGGCGAGCGCGCGTCCGCCGGAACTGAAGCACGTGGGCATCGAACAGCGGCTGAACCAGCAGATTCCGCCCGGCCTGGAATTCCGCGACGAAGCGGGCAAGCAAGTGCGGCTGGGGCAGTATTTCGGCCAAGGGCCGGTGATTCTGAACTTTGTGTATTTTCACTGCCCCATGCTGTGCGGGCAGGTGCTGCAGGGGCTGACGGGGGCGCTGCGGGCCATCGGCTACACGGCGGGCAGGGATTTTACGGTGCTGACGGTGAGCTTCGACCCGCACGAAACGCCGGAAATGGCGGCGGCGAAGAGGAAGGCGGTGCTGGCCACCTACGGACGGCCGGAGGCGGAAAAAGGCTGGCATTTTCTGACGGGCAGCTCGGCGTCGGTAGCAGCGCTGACGCAAGCCGCCGGTTTTCAATATCAGTACAACGCGCAGGACAACCAGTATGCCCATCCCACCGCCATCCTGATGCTGACGCCGGCAGGAAAAATCGCGCAGTACTACTACGGCATTGAGTACGCGCCGCGCGACCTGCGGCTGGGGCTGGTAGAGGCTTCGCAGGGGCAAATCGGCACGCTGACCGATGAAGCGCTGCTTTACTGTTACCGCTACAACCCGCGGACCGGCACCTACAGCGCGATTATCGGCCGGGTGCTGCGCATTTCCGGGGCGGTGTGGCTGGCGATGGTGGGCGCCTTCCTGGTGGTGATGTTCCGGACGGAGCCAAAAAAACGCGTGCAAGGACGGGCCCGGTAATCTATGTTCCCGAATTTTCCAATATGGCCGGTGCGCGCCGCCATCTCGGCGAGCAATCTGGACGCACTGTTTATCTTCCTGCTGCTGGTGACGGGCACCGTCACCATCATGATTTTCATCCTGGTTACGGTGTTCGCGCTGCGCTACCGCCACGACCTGGTGGACAAGGCGACGCCCATCCTGGGCTCAACGGCGCTGGAAACAACCTGGTCCCTGGTGCCCTTCGGAATCTTTCTGATCTTCTTTGTCTGGGGAGCGGTCCTGTACTTCCAGGAGCGCACGGCGCCGCGGGACTCAATGGAAATCTATGTGGTGGCCAAGCAGTGGATGTGGAAGCTGCAGCACGTTGACGGGCAGAGGGAGATCAACGAGCTGCACGTGCCGGTGGACCGGGACGTAAAGCTGATCCTGACCTCGCAGGACGTGATCCACAGCTTTTTCGTACCCGCGTTCCGGCTGAAGCAGGACGTGCTGCCCGGGCGCTACACCACACTTTGGTTTCACGCCATCCGGCCGGGGACGTATCACCTGTTCTGCGCAGAATACTGCGGCACGCAGCACTCAGGAATGATCGGCAGCATCATTGTGTTGAACCCGGCGGA
>DASSQB010000201.1:0-3362 GCA_035702725.1 Terriglobales bacterium
TGTTTCTGAACCTGTTTCTGAACGCCAAAGACGCCATGCCGCGCGGCGGCACCCTGCGTGTGCGCACCACGAACGGAACGGGCGTGAACGTCACTATCACCGACACCGGCGAGGGCATCGCCCAGGAGCACATTCACCGCATTTACGACCCGTTCTTCACCACCAAGAATTCGCCCCGCGACGGCCAGCCCCGCGGCACCGGCCTGGGGCTCTCCGTTACTTACGGCATCATTCAGGAGCACGCCGGCAAGATCACCGTGGAAAGCCTCCCGGGGGAGGGCACCACGTTCTATCTGGAGTTTCCCCTGATTCGCAAGGCGGTCACCGCCTAGCGTGAAGTTGATTTCCCGTGGCGCCGCCGACGCGCGCTGCCTGGGGAGCAAAAATTATGGCTGAAGCTGCTGTTATTCCCCACCGCAGCCTGAGCCAGCCCCACGAGGGCTCGGCCGGCTGTGTGCTCATCATTGACGACGAGGCCGAAATCCGCGAATCGCTCCAGACCCTGCTGGAGCTCGAAGGCTACGACGTGGAAACCGCGGCCGACGCCCGGGACGGCCTGCTCCACCTGGGCGAGCGTCCCTTCGACCTGGTGCTGCTCGACCTGGCCCTGCCCGACCGCAACGGAATCGAGGTGCTGCAGGAAATCCGCGCCCGCGATCCCCAGCTCTCGGTCATCATGATCACCGCCTACGGCACGGTGGAAAACGCCGTGCTCGCCATGCAGGGTGGCGCGGCCAACTTCATCCAGAAGCCCTGGGACAACGAAAAGCTGCTGGCCGATGTGCGCGCCGCCGTCGCCCGCCGCCGCGCCGAAGAGGAAAACGTCCAGCTCAAGCGCGCCCTCAAGCAGCGCTACAACTTCGAGAACATCGTGGGCAAAAGCGAGCCCATGCTGCGCGTCTTCGACCTGGTGGCCCAGATCGCCGCCAGCCGCTCCACCGTCCTGCTGCAGGGCGAAAGCGGCACCGGCAAGGAGCTCATCGCCAAGGCCATCCACCTCAACTCCACCCGCGCCGACCGCGCCTTTGTGCCGGTCAACGCCGGCTCCATGCCCGCCGACCTGCTCGAGTCCACCCTCTTTGGCCACGTTAAGGGCGCCTTCACCAGCGCCATTGCCAGCAAGAAGGGCCTGTTCGAGGTGGCCGACCACGGCACCCTCTTCCTCGACGAAATCGGCACCATGAACATGGAGACGCAGAGCAAAATCCTGCGCGTACTCCAGGACCGCAAGTTCATGCACCTGGGCGGCGTGCACGAAATCCAGGTGGACGTGCGCATCATCGCCGCCACCAACGTGGACTTGAAGCAACTGGTGCGCGAGGGCCGCTTCCGCGAGGACCTGTTCTACCGCCTGAACGTCATCAGCATTGACCTGCCGCCGCTGCGCCGCCGCCGCGAGGATATTCCCCTGCTGGTGGAATTCTTCCTCCGCAAGTATGCCGCTGAAAATCAGCGCCCGGTACGCGAAGTCAGCCCCGAAGCCCTGCGCCCCCTGGTCAGCTACTCCTGGCCGGGCAACGTTCGCGAACTGGAAAACGTGATTGAGCGCGCCGTGGTGCTCTCCGCCGGGCCCGTCATTGGCCCCGACCTGCTGCCCGATCACATCGCCGGGCGCGGCTCCAGCCTGCCCGTGCTCGAGCACCGCCCTGACGCCTCGCTCTTCGATATCGTGGAGGATTGCGAGCGCCGCATCATCGTGGAGATGCTGGAGAAGTGCAACTGGAACCAGACCGACGCCGCCGAGCGCTTCCGCGTGCCCCTCTCCACCCTCAATCAGAAGATCAAGCGCCTCAACATCGAAATTAAAAAGCGCGTCCGCGAATAAAACTTAGTGTGTAGGGACGGGGCTTCGCCCCGTCCAGGGCGAGCTCCAGCTCGCCTGCCGCAAAGTGGCCCGCTCAACCCTTGTTTTGGCTTGAGTGGGAGTCAGAAGTTCAGTGCTCCGGAATCAGCGTTTGTGTGACAGGCGTACTTTCCGTTCTTGCAGTGAAGCGTGTAGGGACGGGGCTTCGCCCCGTCCAGGGCGAGCTCCAGCTCGCCTGGAAATCATGTCTGGACTGCTCCAGAATTGAAGGGGCCCGGCTTCAGCCGCGCCAACATCTCCCCTCTCAACCCCTGTCATCCTGAGAAGCGCGAGCCGCGCTGGCGCGGTGAGCGCGACGAAGGACCTATGTATTTCACGCTGCGTGGTCAGGCTCAAATCGGTGTTTCGTGTACCACCCTTCGCTCAGGTCCTTCCACGCCGGATTCTGCGAAACGATCAGCGCTATCTTTTTCAGCCGCGTGTACCCCTTAATCTGCTTTTCACGGGCAATTGCGCTGTGAATGCTGGCGTAGCGCTCAAAGTAAACTAGCCGATCGATCTTGTAATCGGCAGTGAATCCGGGAAATACATGGTGCTTGTGCTGCCACACCCGCTGTTCCAGGTTGCTCGTCACTCCGGTATACAGGGTTTTCGAGCGGTTGGTGAGCAGGTAGACGTAGTAGTTTCTTTGTTGCCGAAAATACATAGGTCCTTCACTCGGACGGGGCTGCTTCGCCCCCGTCCTCGTTCAGGATGACCTTCGTAGCGGGCCCATAGCGGTGAGCCCTGACACCCGCTCTGGTGACTTCTCCTTCTTGCCTGTCATCCTGAGGAAGCGCGAGCCGCGCTGGCGCGCCGTGCACGCTATTCTTCAATGTTGTCATCCTAAGCGAGCGCGAACCGAGCCCAGCGAGGCAAGCGCGAACGAAGGACCTATGCACTTCCTTGCCCAAACCGCTTTCCCCCTGTCGTCCCGGGCGAGGCCGCATGCCCGAGCCCAAGGACCCCTGCACGGCAGTTCTGCAACCCCAGGGAGTTCTCAAGGCCATTCCCATTCTGCTGTAATGCCGGGTGAGGGTACGCGTTGGCAGGATTGCGGAACACACGGGGCAGCGTATGGCGTTTCCCGGCGAATCTATAACGGCTGCTTAGGAACTCCCTTGAACAGTTCGGCTGGCCGCATAGCGCAGGGTTGTTTCGACTCGGGCCTTCGCCCTCGCTCAACATGACAGTCGTGTAGGGGGAGGACTACGTGGGGATAGGCGACCCCGTCAGTCCGGAGTTGTGCAAGAGTAGCAGGGCCCTCTCCCTCATGTTCCAGCGCGAGGTTAAGCGCCACCTCGCCCGCCTCGACTTTCCCAACTCCCCCGATGCCGATCCGGCTGAAAGCTGACGGCTGAAAGCTCCTACCCACTGGCTCCTGACCCCCGCTACCAACTACCAGCTTCCCGCCTCTGCTGCTATATTTCTGATAACGCCCGAGATGGAACTGATCTCCCCAACTGACTGGACCAAGAATTTCGTGCTGGCCGTCCAGGAGTGGACCAACCTGGCGGCG
>DASSQB010000202.1:0-12890 GCA_035702725.1 Terriglobales bacterium
ATACTGGCGGCGCGCCTCCCGGTGTTGCTGACCGCCTACACGCCCTGCTTCCGCAGCGAGGCCGGGTCCTACGGCAAAGATGTGCGCGGTATCATCCGGCAGCATCAGTTTCAAAAAGTGGAACTGGTCAAGTTCAGCCGGCCGGAAGCTTCCTACGATGAACTGGAAAAGCTGACCCACGACGCGGAAGAGGTGCTGCAGAAACTTGGATTGCACTACCGCGTGATGGCGCTGTGTACCGGCGACCTGGGTTTCAGTTCGGCTAAAACCTACGATTTGGAAGTGTGGCTGCCTGGCCAGCAGCTGTTCCGGGAGATTTCATCCTGCTCGAACTTCGAGGCGTTCCAGGCGCGGCGCGCCAACATCCGTTACCGGCCGGAGGGCAAAAGCAAAACTGAATTTGTGCACACCCTGAATGGTAGCGCGCTGGCGATTGGGCGCACGTGGCTGGCGATTATCGAAAATTATCAGCAGGCCGACGGCAGCGTGGTGATCCCTGAGGCGCTGCGGCCCTATATGGGAGTGGAGCGGATAACACCGCGGAAATTCTGAGCAGCGCGTGGTTTGCAATTGTGCCGCCCCGTCCGGGGCTCTGATTCATTTTGACGCCAAATACCCAGGGCTCACGCCCTGGGCTAAAAGCTGTTTTGCCCTTCGAGCTGGGACGTGTTCGGCTCACACGGCCATTGGTGATCAAAGCTGCCATAGACGGGCGCGGCTTCGGCGGCGCCATCCGTAAATAAACAGATTTGTCATCCTGAGCCGCGCGACTGAGCGAACGTGAGGAAGCGCGCGCGAAGGACCTGCTTTTTGGTTTTTGTGGATTTATAGTTGTGGCGCCATTCCGGCGCTCGCGGCTAATTTTCATCTGACCCCACGGCTGAAGTCGCGGGCTTCCACGACTACCGCAGTGAATCGAGCTTAAGGCCCAACAGCTTTCCCGGCAAACTCCAGAACCGCACCATGCTCTGACCGTAGTTCTTCCGTTTCTCTGCCAGTGCGTTGCAGGCGAACCACCGCACGCGCCAGGCTGTTGTTCAGGACGTCGAAAGTGCCGGAGCAGTCCGTCTTCAGGTAGGGCAGACGGTGAACGCCGGGGCCGTGGCCATCAATGGCCACTTCCAAGTGCAGCCCGCCCCTTCCGGAACAGTGAAAATCCCACTGCATGTCACCACGCGCGCTTGGCGCCTCCTGCAATTTGCGAAAAACGTATTCCTTGCCGTCGTGCCACAACACGCATTTGCGAAACACCAGGCCCAGCGGCATCTCGTACACCAGAGCTTCCAGGGTGCTGGGACTTGCGCCCGGGCGCTCAAAGTATGCATGGGTCCACTTCCAAAAATTGCGATGCCGATAGCCGCAGTTGTGTCCCTGAACCCCAAAACCAAGGGGATTGCCCTCGAACTTGCGACCGTCGAAGGTGATCTGCCCGGAGAAGGCCGCGTCGGAGTGCGGCGTGCGAGAGAAACCGATCCAGCCTTTGTGGCTCAGCGTGGTGCGAAAGCTGGAGTGGTAGCGCAGGTCCCAGGTGAGCTCGTGCCCGTCAACGTGCAACTGGCCGCGGCAGGAATCCTCGGCGATGGAATTCTCGCCAAGAGCAAGATGAAAAGGCGTGTGGCCGCGGCGGCTTAGGTCCAATCCAGTCAGCGGGAAACCCTGAATGAAGCTTTGCGGTTTCCCTGCGGCGGGAAACCAGGTGGCCCACACCTGCACCGGCAGGCCGCGCGGATCGCCCGCACAGCCGCCCCGTCCGGGATTCATAAGCAGATAGCGAAACCACCAGGCGCCACTGCCATCGGCGAGGCCAAGCCGCACGAACCACACCTCGTAGCGGCGGCGCATGGCCAGCGAGGAGTAGACCTCGTTCAGGGTGGTCACAGCGAAAGAATAAACCAGAAGACACGAAACTGCCGCAGGGCTGAGCCGAATGTAAATTCCCACATTTGGCCGCCACAGATCGGCAGCGAGATCACAAAGCATCAACGCGGCCAAATGTGGGGCACCCGCGAGCCCGCGATTGTTATACTCAAATCACATGGTACGCGTGCGATTCGCGCCTTCTCCTACCGGCTTCCTGCACGTCGGAAGCGCGCGCACCTTTCTGTTTAACTGGCTGTTTGCTCACCGCCAGCGAGGCACCATGGTGCTGCGCGTGGACGATACCGACGTGGAGCGCAACACCGAGGCTTCGCTCAACTCCATTTTCGAAGGCCTGCGCTGGCTGGGGCTGAGCTGGGATGAGGAGTATAAGCAGTCGGAGCGGCTGCGCCTGCACCGCGAGATGGCGGAGACCATCTTCCAGAAAGGGCTGGCGTATCGCGACTTCACCCCGGCTCAAACGGGAGAGAAATCCACTGCCCAGGGTCCATGGCTGTTCAATGCCGGCATGCGGGAGATGCCGCGGGCAGAAAGCGACCGACGCGCTGCCGCAGGAGAGCCGTTTGCCTTGCGCTTTCGCGTGCCGCGCGAAACGGAGCGGGAGATCCGCTTCACCGACATTGTTTACGGCGAGCAGGCCAAGTCCACTGCCGACATCGAGGACTTCGCCTTGCTGCGCAGCGATGGCATGCCCACGTACCACATGGCGTCGTGCGCCGACGATGCCGACTTGCGCATCAGCCACATCATTCGCGGGCAGGACCACCTGACCAACACCTTCAAGCACCTGCTGATTTTCGAGGCGGCAGGCGCGGCCGTGCCGAAGTTCGCCCACCTGCCGCTGCTGGTGGCGCCGGATGGCAGCAAGCTCTCCAAGCGGAAGCATGGGCCGGTGGTCAGTGTCACCACCTACCGTGACGCAGGGTTCCTGCCGGAAGCGTTCATCAACTTTCTGTGCCTGCTGGGCTGGTCGCCGAAAGATAACCGCGAGATGCTCTCGCCGCAGGAGCTGGTAGAGGCGTTCTCGCTTGAAGGCATCAACCGCGCCAACGCGGTAATCAATTTCAAAGAGCCGCCCACCCAGCCGGATGACACTTTCGATCCCAAGGCGCTATGGCTGAACGCCGAGCACATCCGCGCCCTCCCGGTGGAGGAGCTTTGCCGACGCCTGCTGCCGGTGGTGCGGCAGGCCGGGTATGAGGTTTCGCCGGAGAAGATGCTGAAGATCACCCACCTGGTGCGCGAGCGCATCCGCCTGCTGAACGAGGTGCTGAGCGTCGCTGACTTCTTCTTCCGGGAGAAGCTGCCACCCTATGATGCGACGGAACTGATTCCGCAAAAGGGCGATGCGGAGATGGCGCGGCGGGTGCTGCAGCGCGCGCGCGAAGTGCTGCGCGACGCCGAGTTCACGCACGAAGGCCTGGAGCGGGCCCTGCGCGGAGCAGCCCAGGAGTTAGGTGTCAAGGCGGGTCAGATGTTCCAGCCCATTCGTGTGGCGGTGACTGGGCGCAAGAATTCGCCGCCGCTGTTTGAGACGCTTGAGGTGCTGGGCAAGGACGTCACGCTGGCGCGCATCGAGCAGGCAATTGAAAATATCCATCAGCCAGCCGGCAGCTAGCTCGCTGGCGCCGAAGAAAGCCTAGATTTCATGAGCGATCGCAATCCGGCATCGGAAGTCATTAAGGAAGTCGCGACAAATGATGCGGCCAGCGCCCCAGCGACCGCGGGCGCGCCTAACTTCCTCCGCGACATCATTCGCGAAGACCTGAAGACCAGCAAGTACTCGGGCCGGGTGCAGACCCGCTTCCCTCCCGAACCCAACGGCTACCTGCACATTGGCCATGCCAAGGCGATCTGCCTGGACTTCGGGCTGGCCGATGAGTTCGGCGGGCACACCAACCTGCGCTTCGATGACACGAATCCGGAAAAAGAGGAAACCGAGTACGTCGAATCCATCCAGGAAGATGTGCGCTGGCTGGGTTTCGAGTGGGAGGGCCTGTATTACGCCTCCGATTACTTCGACCAGCTTTACGAGTGGGCGCTGCAGCTGATTCGCGCCGGCAAAGCTTACGTGGACGACCTGACGGCGGACCAGGTGCGCGAGTACCGCGGCACTCTGACCCAGCCGGGCAAGGAAAGTCCCTACCGCAACCGCTCAGTGGAGGAGAACCTCGACCTGTTTCAGCGCATGCGGGCGGGCGAATTTCCCGATGGCTCGCGCACCCTGCGCGCCAAGATTGACATGGCGTCCCCGAATCTGAACATGCGCGATCCGGTGATGTACCGCATTCTGCACGCCGAGCACCACCGCACCGGCAACAAGTGGTGCATCTACCCCATGTACGACTACGCGCACGGGCAGTCGGATTCCATCGAGCGCGTCACCCACTCCATGTGCACGCTGGAGTTCGCCGACCACCGGCCGCTTTACGAGTGGTTCATCCGCGAGCTGGGCATCTTCCCCTCGCAGCAGATCGAATTCGACCGCCTGGGCGTGACCTACACCATCCTGAGCAAGCGTAAGCTGCTGCAGTTGGTGCGCGACGGGCACGTGAACGGCTGGAACGATCCGCGCATGCCCACGCTCTCCGGCATCCGGCGGCGCGGCTACACCCCGGAGGCAATTCGCAACTTCGTGACCGCCGCGGGCGTCTCGCGCACCAATGGCATCACCGAACTGGAAATGCTGGAGCACTTTGTGCGCGAGGACTTGAACCGGCATGCGCCGCGCGTGATGGCCGTGCTCCGTCCGCTGAAGGTTGTTCTGGACAACTATCCTGAGGGCCAGGTGGAAGAAATGGAGGCGGTGAACAATCCCGAAGATCCCTCCGCCGGGACGCGCAAGGTGCCCTTCTCCAAGGTGCTCTACATCGAGCAGGACGACTTTCGCGAAGAGCCACCCAAGGGCTACTACCGGCTTTCGCCAGGGCGCGAAGTGCGCCTGCGCTACGGCTACTTCGTGACCTGCACGCGCGTGGTGAAAAATGAACGCGGCCAGGTGGTGGAGGTGCATTGCAGCTACGATCCAGCCACGCGCGGCGGCAACGCGCCCGATGGTCGCAAAGTCAAAGCCACCATCCACTGGGTTTCAGCCGCGCACGCGCTCGACGCCGAAGTGCGCCTCTACGAGAAGCTGTTTACCAAGCCCAATCCCAACCAGGTGGAGGAAGGCCAGGACTTCACCGCCAACCTGAATCCCAACTCTCTGGAAGTGCTGCGCGGCTGCCAACTGGAGCCCTCGCTCGGCACGGCCGTCGTCGCCAGCCGCTACCAGTTCGAGCGCCTGGGCTACTTCTGCGTGGACCCCGACTCCGCCCCCGGCAAGCTGGTGTTCAATCGCACCGTGGCCCTGAAAGACACCTGGGCCAAGGTAGCGCAGCGAGGGTAGAGGTAGTTTTTCTGCAGCCCTGCGATGATCTTTCAGCCAGTTTGTTGCTGCTGGTCCGCAACCTCAAGAATTCGCGCCTTGGCGCGCCCCGTCGTACAGCGTGGGCGACACATCGAGAGCGGGCAGAATTCCCTTGTGCAGCCGGGTACTTCCGTAGGCACAGGGGTGTTTCGACTCGGGCATGCGCCCTCGCGCAACATGACAGCCAAAGGAGTTGGCGGCGCCACCCACCTCCGGCCGGCCCTTCGTCGCGGAACGTGATAAATTGTCGTTTCTCGTTTCAAGCAATCAAAGTCCATTTCAGCCAGTTGGAGAAAGGTTCGGATGCGATCGCCCATGTTGAGGATCATCAAACAGAAGCTGGCCGTACTTGCCATTGCCCCCCTGGTGCTTCCGCTCACCTCAGCTCTTGCCCAGGTAAAACCAGAAACCGCAGTCAGCAAGCCCGAACCGGCCAGGGCGGAGCCGGCACACCCGGAACACTTCACCCCCGAGCAGCAGGCCAGCAAGGGATCGGTCACAATCGGCGGCAATGTGATTAACTATGACGCCTTTGCCGGAACGCTGGTGGTGCATCCCAATGGCTGGGACGATGTGCCGCAAAACGCCGCCCCGGACGACAAGAACAAGCCTGCCGAAGCCAGCATGTTTTACGTGGCCTATTTCAAATCGGACAATAAGGGAGCGCCGCGTCCGCTCACCTTCCTTTATAACGGCGGGCCGGGCTCCTCCACCGTGTGGCTGCACATGGGGGCATTCGGACCGAAGCGCGTCATCACCGCGGACGACAGCCACACTCCGGCCGCGCCTTATCGCGTGGTGAATAACGATTACAGTCTGCTCGACGTGAGCGATCTGGTGTTTGTGGATGCGCCCGGCACCGGCTTCAGCCGCATCGCGGGCAAGGACAAAGAGAAAGCTTTCTACGGCGTGGACGAGGACGCCTGGGCGTTTGGCGATTTCATTTCCCAGTTCCTCTCCAAGTACGGACGCTGGAATTCACCCAAGTATCTGTTCGGAGAAAGCTACGGCACCACACGGTCCGCCGCCCTCAGTAATCTCTTGCAAACCGAACGCGATATTGACTTGAACGGGGTAATCCTGCTCTCGCAAATCCTGAACTTCTCTCTGGATTCAGATTTTCCCGACTTCAATCCCGGCGTTGATGTGGCCTATGAACTCAATCTCCCCACCTACGCCGCGTCGGCCTGGTACCACCACAAGCTGCCCGGCCCGCAGCGTGAACTCGAGCCTCTGCTACAGGAAGTGGAACACTTTGCCATGAACGACTATGCTCTGGCGCTGGCTGCGGGCTCCTCCCTTCCCCCGGACCAGCGCCACGCCATCGCGGGCAAGCTGCATGATTACACCGGCCTTCCCGTCGCCTATATTGAGAAGGCCGACCTGCGCATCAATGGCGGCGAATTCGAGAAGAACCTGCAGGACGAAAACAATTTAACCACCGGCCGGCTGGACACGCGTTTTTCCGGACCGACCATGGATCCGCTCAGCAAAGCGGCCGAGTACGATCCGCAATCGGCGGCCATCTCTTCCGCTTATGTGTCCGCGTTCAACGACTACGTGCGCAAGGATCTGAAGTTCGGCGAGAACCGCGAGTACAAGCCGGAAATTGAGATCTTCCGCTTTTGGAGTTTCAAGCACAAGCCTCCCGGAGTCCCGTTTCCCCTACCGGGGGCAACCAACGTAATGCTCGACCTGGCCACCGCCATGAAGTACAACCCGCAGCTCAGAATCCTTCTGAACGCAGGCTATTTCGATCTCGCTACCCCGTTCTACGAAGGCGTCTACGAAATGGATCACCTGCCGATTCCGCTTAATCTGCATAAGAATATCGAATTCAAGTTTTACCAGTCCGGACACATGGTCTACGCGCACGAAGCTTCCCTGAAAGCGATCCACGACAACGTCGGGGAGTTTATCCGTAGCAGCGAGAATTCGAAAACCAGGGGGGTGGCCCAGCGATAATGGGACCCACTGCGCACACACAAAGAAGAAGATCATAGGACTGGATTCTCGGGAACCGCATGTCACTCAAACCAAGGCCGGGCTTGAGTAGACCACTGTCCGAGTTTTGCCGAAATCATCTGCGTCTAAGCCTGTTTGTCAGTATCGCTCCTACCGATTTAATCTGAGTGAGCCCGGAAGCGCATGGGGTCCGGTGATCCTCCCGGTCTTCAAAACCGGCGGGAGGCGGGTTTGCCCGTCTTCGGTGGGTTCGACTCCCACTCGCTTCCGCCATGTCATTGCAAAATCGAGGGAGGTCAAAATTCCTTCAATCCGCTCGACAGTTCGATCTGAGTAGGGGTGTTTCGACTCGGGCATTCGCCCTCGCTCAACATGACTGGCTAATAAGGAACCAACTTGTTAGGGCGCAGGCAGGGCGGGGTGCTGCTTATGAGCCTCTTCGGCCGCGATGCCCTTCCATTTGCGGTAGACATTCGCCACTGCCAGCGTCCAGAAGGGAACCAGGTCCGCTCCCGGCACCAGCTTGGCCGCAAAGGAGGGCAGGAATTCCCAGTGCCAGCCGAGCAGATTCACCAGCACGGCCGCAACCGCGAAATCGAGCACATCATCGAGCGGTGAGTAAGCCCCTTCAAGAAATAAGGGAAAGGCGATGATTTGCACCGCGTCAGCCACGATGGCCAGAAGCATGGCGGCGCGAAAACGAGCGCGGGGCGAGAGCGTAATCGATTCCTCAGGCATGGCAGCGGATTCCCTCATCGCAGTGCGCGAGCATGCAGTCCCCTATTCTATTACTGCCACTGGTTTTCGAGTTTGTCTTCCGACCCCTACCGGGAAAAAGCGTTATTGTCCTCCTCCAAGAGGAACCCAATCGCCGGATTGGGCCGGATCGCAAGTATTATCAGGCTTGCTGCACACCACAAACTGGGTGACGGGGTGGATTTCCCAGAGGGCAAAGCGGTGCGGCTGGCCGCCCTTGGGGTTGTTTGGGTCGTCATTTACCAGGTGAAGATTGTCGTAGAAAAGGGCGCCGGTCACCATCACCAGTTGCTGGTTGCTCTCTATCTGAGTCAAGTTCCCCACGCTCCAGTTGTCAGGCCGGCTCTGCGGGATCATTTCCACAACTACCCCTTGAAAATCACTGTTCGCGGGATCATTCGTGACAGGGATGTGGTAGTCATTGTTAGGCCCGCCGTGCAGGTTGCAATTCACGGACTCCCCGGTATTGGGATGGGGCGTGCCCACGAGATACCCCACCAGGGAGACCACATCGCCCTCGGAGACCTGCCCATTGGCCACGGTCAGGTTGCGCAGCTGAGCGCGGTTGTCGGCAGTGAGTTCCTTATCCTCGCCCACCAGGTTGTCAGCTTGTTGTTGCAGCGCTGCAAAATCATCGAAGGTGAGCACCACGGCAGATGTGCCTGTCGGCACCGTGCGTTTTAATTGATTGAGTAATCCATGCGGGCTGTCCGCTGGAGAGCAGCCATTGTTGGGGCACGATGCCAAGTCTGTGGAACACTTGCCGGCGGCGGCCATAGCCACGGTCAGATGGGGCTCAGGTTCAATTGACATCGGGCGATGGACCAGCTTCCGGGATGCAGCCGCAACCTTCACCAGACGCGAAGAAACCCACCCTTCACCGGAAGAGCCCCGCACATGGTAGAAGCCAGCCTGCGCATGCGGAGCCAGGAGCGTGACCGTAGATCCTTTAGGCAGAGTGGCAATGCGTGCGCTGCGAACGGAGGGGTGCGCCCGCAGATTGGCATTCTTTTCGAGTGTGCCTTGCGATTGCGCAAAGGCCTGGACGCTCATCATCACAACAACCAACACGCTGACGCGAGTGACGGACTTCATCGGGTACCTCCAGCCTGCGAATGTCTAGAATTCAGTCCGACCTTCCTGAGGGAACAGTGGAATGTGTCGGATGGTAACTGGCCGAGTCGGGGACGAACAGATTGCGGGGGCCACTCCACAGCACATGTGAAAGCTTACATTTTCTCAGCCAAGCCGGCTGCGCAGGGTTCTCGCGGAACGCGATGATATCCCGGCCATCCCGCAACGCGCATGAATAACAATCTTTTTCCGGAATCCGGAATTCATTGATTTATATGATGATTAGGTCTTTCGATTCCATATTTGGAGGAAGCATTCAAGCCCCGACTTGAGGTGATCCCTGGAAGTACTTGAACACGCAACACCAGCGACAATCGGTGGCTTCCATGGGAAACGTCGTCTGGTGATAAGAGGGGCTATTCCAATTCCGAACCGAACTTCCAGGTGCCGTCCGCCATGTCCAATACGACAACACTGTTGTTTGAGACCAGGGAGACTCGGCGGCCGCCTACAACAGCGGTGGCGTAAAACGGGCGAAAACCAAGGTCGTATGGCTGATTAGCTTGGGACTCGGCGACCCTAACGCGCGGCGACCTGTTCACTTTGTGCGCGTCGCGGAGGTCGGGAAGGGCTGTCCCGCGCGCGGCCGTTGAAGCTGTGGGCGTTCCTGAAGCCAGCTGGTGAACCGTTTCGCTCAGCTCTTCCCCGAAGCTCACAAGCGAGGGCATATAGTTGTGAAGAACCAGGCCCAGAGAGCCAAGAGCAACCATGAGCAATACCGCCAGAAGCGCGGTACGAAACCTGGTCGAGCGACGCGGCTGGTAGGCGTTCTTGGTTAATCCCCGCAGGCTCTCCCATTCTGTGCCCGAGTCCTGCGGTGAGGTTACCAGGGCAGGGAAAATACTGCCCTTCGATTCATCATTGGCGGATAACTTCAAAGTTGACGTCATGGCGCTAACCTTAGCCTGTACCCCCGAGAGAGCAATCGCGATGCCAGGCCGCATAGCCAGTAAGCCATTAATTATCAAACACTTGGATGCCGTATCGGGCTGAGCAAAAAAGTAAAGTGCAATGTTTTGCACAGCCTCGACCCTTACGGCACTATGCCGAGCTACAGCGGCCAGCGGCCGGCTTGTTCGCGGTTCTCCCTACTGGTTCCCGATACATATTCCCGATTCAGGAGTTTCCTGACGCGATTTCCCGCTGGTGTTATCAAAGTTGCTATTGCTGTTATCGCAAAATTGGTCTTGTCTTAAGGAAGACGCTTCATCGAGCAGAACAGAATCGGCCCAAATTCCAGACTGCCCGGCTTCGTGTCGAGCATCTCAGCGATTTCGCGCGACGGAGGAAGCATGTTACCCACCGGCAAGATCCGTGTATTGGCGTTTTCTCTCTTAATACTTTCTCTCATCGCTTTTGCGAGTGTGGCAGGACAGGCTCAGGACGAGAACACGCCCAAGGCGGACATCTTCGTCGGCTATCAGTGGTTGAATCCGGGGGGCAGCATTCCTGTGGCCGGGACAGCGAACCCGGTCCAGGGGCGGCAGCTGCAAAGCCTGTCGAAGGGATTCGGCCTGGCCTTCGGCTACAACTTCTATCCCGTCTTCGCCCTGGAAGGCGACTTAGGACGGAACTGGGACACCGGGCTGAGCTTCACTACTTATTCCGTCGGCCCCCGGTTCACGCTGCGCAGCGAAGGCGTCAACTTTTTTGCGCATACGCTGTTGAGCCTGAACCAGCTAACCGCGCCCGGATTTTCAACCAAGGAAGGCATAGGAACAATCCTGGGCGGCGGCATGGATTTGCGGCTGGGCCAGCACGTCAGCATTCGGCTGATTGAAGCTGACTACCAGTGGGCGCGGCACAACTTTGCTCCGCTCGCTCCCGAGAACCAGTCGAATTTGCGGCGTCCGAGTTTCAGCGGAACTCGCCTGCGGGGCGGCCTGGTGTTTAACCTGGGCGGTGGGGCGCCTTCGGAAGCGCCTACGGCGCAATGCACTGCGCAGCCTGCCGAGGTAATGGTCGGCGAGCCGGTTACGGTGAACCTGACCACAAATAACTTCAATCCCAAACACACGCTCAACTACTCCTGGACCAGCACCGGCGGCAAGATCACCGGCAAAGACACTACCGCCAGCATTGATACCAACGGCATCGCGGGCGGCAGTTATACGGCCACAGCCCAGGTGACAGACCCGAAAGCAAAGAAGAACAACCAGGCCACCTGTTCGGCGAATTTCACCGTCAAGGAACCGCCCAAGAATCCGCCTACCATGAGTTGTTCAGCCAACCCAAGCACCTTACAGGCAGGCGGGACGGTCAGCATCAGCTGTGACTGCACCAGCCCGGATAAGGTGCAGGTGAACGTGGCCGGCTGGAACACGAGCGCGGGCACGGTCAGCGGCAGCGGCAATACGGGCACGTTGAACACCACGGGGGCAGCGCCGGGGCCGATCACGGTGAGCGCCACCTGCACCGACTCTCGCGGCCTGAACAGTTCCGCCACAACGCAAGTGACAATCGAAACTCCTCCGGCTCCTTCTCCGCAGGAGAAAGAACTGGAAGCCCGGCTGGCGTTGCACAGCATTTACTTCCCCACGGCCCAGCCGACGGTCGCCAATCCCAAAGGCGGCCTGGTAACCAGCCAGCAAAAAACGCTGCTCGCGCTGGCCACCGACTTTGTGAAGTACTTGCAGAGCAAGCCTGACGCAAAGCTCATCCTGGAAGGACATGCCGACCCGCGCGGCTCGGCGGCGTTCAACCAGGCGCTTTCGGAGCGGCGCGTCGAACGCACGCGCGCCTTCCTGGTGGAAAATGGCGTGCCCGCCGGCAACATCGAGACCAAGGCCTTTGGCGCCCAGCACAACCTGACTCCTGCCGAGGTAAGGGGTTCGGTGGAGCAGAATCCGGAGCTTACCCCGGGTGAGCGGCAGCGGATTCTCCGCAACATGCGGACGATCATTCTGGCGAGCAATCGCCGGGTGGACGTTACGCTGAGCACCACCGGCCAAACGTCTGTTCGCCAATTCCCCTTCAACGCCGCCGATTCCTTAAGTCTGATTGGCGGCCGCGAGACTAAGGCGGCGGCGCCTGCCAGGAAGGCAGCGCCCAGGCCGAAGGCCCGGAAGAAAACCAAGAAATAACTTATCCCACTTTGGATCTTGGGGCTGCTGCGTTGAGATTTCCGCAGCAGCCCTTTGCCTTTGGCTGCTAAGAAAACTCGCGCGCTTCCGTGAGGGCCGCGCTTTTGGCGGGCTGCAAGCTATCCTTCTTTGTAGATCCTGCATCTCACGTTTCAATATACCTTTTCCATTTGGGAGCTGAGTATGAAGCGATCTACGCTTTTACTATTCGTGTGTCTGATCTTGCCCACAGTTTTGCTGGCGCAGGATGAAACCCCCAGAGTGACAGTGTTCGGAGGTTATTCGCTGCAACGCAACGGCGGTAACAATACCAACGGCTGGGATGGTCAGGGCACCTTCAACTTCAACCGCTTTCTTGGAGTCACCGCCGACGTCAGCGGAAACTACCGCAATATCGCATCTTTGCCGGTGCCGATAGTGTCCGCAGGGGTCAACCAGAGTCTCTACACATTTCTGTTTGGGCCCACGGTGACCGGTAATTTCGGGAGGGCGTCAGTCTTCGCGCACGCCCTGTTCGGAGCCGCCCGCGCCAGTTCGAGCGCCGGAATCTCGCTCCCATTCATCGGCGGGGTGAGCACCGGTGTGAGCAGCGCCAGCGCGTTTGCCATGGCCTTCGGCGGCGGCTTGGACCTTAACCTAGGGCGGCATTTTGCGATTCGTCCCGT
>DASSQB010000203.1:0-3703 GCA_035702725.1 Terriglobales bacterium
CGGCGCAGCCGCAGCCGGTCTTCCTCTCGTACATAAATCTCTTTCTTCGGGTCGAGCGCCCGCACCTCCATCGCCGACTCGTAGCCCAGCATGGAAATCAGCGCTGGGTTCACGTCCAGAAACTGCCCTTCCAGCGTAGAGCGGTAAATGCCGTACACCGCGCTTTGCACCAGGGAGCGGTAACGCGCTTCCGAAGCGCGCAGCGCCTGCTCATGGCGCTTGTGCTCGATGGCGGTGGCCACGTGCTGCGAGACGAAGGTGAGAATTTCCTTCTCCTTGGTCCCGAAGCGCACGTCTTCGCTGTAGCTCTGCACCACCAGCACACCGATAGTCGTGTTGCCCGTCTTGAGCGGCACCCCCAGCCAGTCCAGGGATGGCGCTCCGATGCACTCCGCCTCGCCCCGCCGCACCATCTTGTCAAACACCTCGGGCGTGGCCAGCAGGGGCTCTCCTGAGCGCAGTACATATTCTGTCAGCCCCTTGCCCAGGGGCTTGGGCGTGGGCGTGGGGTCAAGCTCGTCCACGAAATACGGGAAACTCAGCAGCTTGCTTTCCCGGTCATAAAGAGCGATGTAAAAATTCCGAGCGCAGGTCAACTCGCCGACGATGCCGTGAATGGATGCGTAAAAGTCCTGCAAATCCCCGGCTGAGCTGGTGATTTTGGCAATGCGGTAAAGCGCTGACTGCAGCCCCTCCGCCTGCTTGCGCTCGCTGATGTCGCGGAATATGGCGTAGACGGCGACGTGCCCGCCGCGCACTTTTACCGGCATGCCCACGATGGACACGTCCACCACCGTGCCGTCCTTGCGCATGCGCTTGCTTTCCAGGCTGATCTTCTGGCCCTTGGAAATGGCGGAGTGAATGAAATCAACTTCCGCCTCCAGCCCCGGCGGCACCACAATTTCACCCAGCATCCTGCCCTGCGCCTCCTCCTGGGTGTAGCCAAACATGCGGGTGAATTCGGCGTTGACGTGGGTGATGTGGAAGAGCGGGTCGAGAATGGCGATGGCTTCGGGCGCGCTCTGGAACAACTCCTCCAGGTAAGCTTTCTGCACCTGCAGGTCGGCTTCCGGTTCCAGCGTGCACACTCCCGCGGCGATGCCGCCATTTCTGGGCGACAGAGCGCTTACTGAACTGTGCACGGCGGATTTAGCGCGATTCTTTCTTTGCGCGGGGTGGGTGATTTTTTCACCCATGGGAGATGCCCTCCGGGTCGCCAAGCCAAAAACCGATGGTAAGGTCAACCCGTGCTATCAGAAAGTTACGGTCGTAATGGGTGGTTTTCCTCACATCCGGGCTAGAGGGCCGCCGGGTCGGACGTTAAGCCTGGTATGCCGGCCCGGGGCTGGTCGCGAGCAGCAGCGGTTTATGCACCGACATCCAAACCGAGGTCGCGCGTAAGATTGAGGTGTTCGGGAGGCGCTTTATGAAGGCGGAGCCGACGCTAAATCAGGATGTAAACGCCATCATTCACAAGACCGGTGAGGATTGGGCTCGCTACTGGAACTCGCGGCAGCCGGATAAGCTGGCGCAGCTTTACGCGGAGGACGCGGTCTACCTGCCGCCGCATCACCCTGCCGTGCACGGCCGCCAGGCTATTCGCGAATACCTGAGCCGGCCCATGCACCACGACTACACTGACCTGAAATTCGATGTCACCTACATCAAGCAGGCCGGCGACCTGGCCTTCGACGTCGGCACCTACTCCATGAAGGTGCCCAAGGAAGGCGGCGGGCAGCGGCCCGACAAAGGCAAATACCTGACCGTGTGGAGAAAACATTCCGGCGGCGACTGGCACATCGTGGCCGACTCCTGGTCGAGCGATTTGCCCCATAACCAGTAGTCAGGAGTCAGCGGTTTGGTTGCGACTCCAGCTGCTACTTAAGTAATAAGTCCAACCACGCGTTGTCATCCTGAGAGAGCGCGAACCGCGCAAAGCGAGGCAAGCGCGACCGAAGGACCCATGCATTCCTTCTTGCAGCAGAGAGGTTTCGGAATCTTGCTTTCTCCTGACTCCTGACTGCTCTTTGCCGAACTGAACGCCCTCCTAATACAATGGGCAGTTTGCACTTATATCTCGATGCGAGGAGAACGGAATGCAACGCAAGGCCAGTGCGGAGTGGAAGGGTAGTTTGAAGGAAGGCTCAGGAAGTGTTTCCTCCAACAGCGGGGTGTTTTCCAAGACGCCATTTTCGTTTGGCACGCGCTTCGGCGATCAGCCGGGAACCAACCCGGAAGAGCTGATCGCGGCGGCGCACGCCGGCTGTTTTTCCATGGCGCTTTCGGCGCAACTGGGCACTGCCAACCTGACGCCTGAGAGCATCAGGACCAACGCAACATTGACCATGGAGAAGCTCGACTCCGGCTGGACCATCACTGCTGTTCATCTGGATGTGGTCGGCAAGGTTCCCAAGGCAGATGCGGCCACCTTCCAGAAACTGGCGGATGCCGCCAAGTCGGGCTGCCCGGTTTCCAAGGTGCTGAATGCGAAGATCACGATGAATGCGAAACTTGAGTAGTCAGGACTCAGGTCTCAGGAATCAGCGGCTCGGTTTTTGCTGACTACTGACGCAAATGGCAGACAGAATCACCAAATCCGACGCCGAATGGCGCCAGCAGCTCTCGCCGGAGGAGTACCACGTTACCCGCCAGAAGGGCACGGAACCGGCCTTTAGCGGGCGCTACTGGAACTCCAAGGAGCACGGCACCTACAAGTGCGTGTGCTGCGGAGAGCCGCTGTTCAGCTCCGATGCCAAGTACGAGTCAGGCACCGGCTGGCCCAGCTTCTGGCAGCCGCTGGAGGAAGACCGGGTCGAGGCTCGAACCGACCGCAGCCACGGCATGGTGCGGGTGGAGGCGCTTTGCGCCCGCTGTGGCGCGCATCTGGGACACGTCTTCGAAGACGGCCCCGCGCCGACGGGCTTACGCTACTGCATGAACTCCGCCTCTCTCAAACTGGAAAAAGATTGATTTCACCGCAGGGGTCACAGAGGAAAGCATTGTCGATTGATGATTCTCGATTGACGAGTGACAACGGTTCGCAATCGCGCAGTGGACGGTAAAGCGCTCAATCAATCGTCAATCTTCAACCGGTACTCGTCAATTAAAAGGCCTTCTCTGTGGGCTCTGTGTCCTCTGTGGTGAGATCGGTTTATTTCACGCCGTTGGGATAAAGCAGAATCTTGCTGGCCTCGCCGGTCCGCAGCCGCTCCATGCCTTTGCTGAAATCCTTCATGGACATGCGGTCCGTGATCACGGGGTGCAGGTCGAGTTTGCCCGCCTTGAGCAGCGCGGTCATCTGGTACCACGTCTGGTACATGCGCCGCCCGTTGATGCCCTGGATGGTGATGCCCTTAAAAATTATGTCTTCGGAGAAGTTCAAGGCGATGGGCTTGGAGGTAAGGCCCAGGAGGGAAATGCGGCCGCCGCGGCGCACGATGTTGAAGGCTGTTCGGATGGCGTCGGGATGGCCCGCCATCTCCAGCACCACATCCACACCCAGGCCACCGGTGTGGTCCATCACAAATGTTCGCACGTCCTCGGTTTTGGGATCGAGGACGTACTCCGCTTTCATCTGCTGGGCGATCTTGCGCCGGTACTGGTTGGTCTCTATGGCGTAAACCGCGGTGGCTCCGCAGGCCCGGGCCACAGCGATGGAGAACAGCCCGATGGGGCCGCAGCCGGTAATGGCCACGGTTTTGGC
>DASSQB010000204.1:0-2469 GCA_035702725.1 Terriglobales bacterium
CGAAGTCGGCGTTGAACGCGGTGCAAGTCAGCGGATGCAACTTGATGGCCTTGCCTTCCACCAGCACGGGCTCGAAGGCCTGAATGCCGAGGCGGTGCAGCGTGGGAGCGCGGTTCAGCAGAATGGGATGGTCCTTGATGACCTCTTCCAGGATGTCCCACACCACCGGGTCCTGCTGCTCCACCAATTCCTTGGCCTGCTTGATGGTGGTGCAATGGCCGCGCTGCTCCAGGCGATGATAGATGAACGGCTTGAACAGCTCCAGCGCCATCTTCTTGGGAAGACCGCACTGGTGCAGGCGCAGCTCGGGACCCACCACGATGACGGAGCGGCCGGAGTAGTCGACGCGCTTGCCGAGCAGGTTCTGGCGGAAGCGGCCCTGCTTGCCTTTGAGCGTATCGGAAAGCGACTTGAGGGGGCGGTTATTGGCTCCGCGCAGCACACGGCCACGGCGGCCGTTATCGAACAGCGCGTCCACCGCCTCCTGCAGCATGCGCTTTTCGTTGCGCACGATGACCTCAGGCGCGTGCAGGTCCATGAGCTTCTTCAACCGGTTGTTGCGGTTGATGACGCGGCGATAGAGGTCGTTTAGGTCGGAGGTGGCGAAGCGGCCGCCATCCAGGGGCACCAGGGGACGCAGCTCCGGCGGGATCACCGGAATCACGTCCAGGATCATCCACTGCGGCTTGTTGCCGCTCTTGCGGAAGGCCTCGACCACTTTCAGGCGCTTGGCATACTTCAAGCGCTTCTGCATCGAGGTCTCGTTCTTCATCTTCTCGCGCAGTTCGGCGGAGAGTTCCTCCACCTCGACGCGCTTGAGCAGTTCCTTGATGGCCTCGGCGCCCATCATGGCTTTGAAGCCGGTGGCGCGGAACTGCTGGTCCAGTTCGCGGAACTTGGCCTCGTCCTTGATGACCTCGGCTTCCTTCACCCCGGCGTCGCCGGTATCCACCACCACATAGGCCTCGAAGTAGAGCACGGACTCGAGGTCGCGCAGCGAGATATCCAGCAGGTGCCCAATGCGGCTGGGCAGGCCCTTGAAGAACCACACGTGCGAGCAGGGCGAAGCCAGCTCAATGTGGCCCAGGCGCTCGCGACGCACCTTGGAGAGCGTAACTTCCACGCCGCACTTGTCGCAGATGACGCCGCGGTGCTTCATGCGCTTGTACTTGCCGCACAGACACTCCCAGTCCGTCACCGGACCGAAAATGCGGGCGCAGAACAAGCCGTCGCGCTCCGGCTTGAAGGTGCGGTAATTAATGGTTTCCGGCTTGGTAACTTCGCCGTGCGACCAGCTGCGGATCTTTTCCGGGGACGCGATGCTGATCTTGATGGCGTCGAAATCCGCCATGGGGTTCGCCAGGTCAAATGGGCTTGAACGATACAAGGTGCTCCTCCGTGGGCGGTGTTTGCGCCACCGCCAGCGGCTTCCCCTTAGTTGCCAGTTGCCAGTTGTCAGTTCCCAGTGGCAACCGCTCTATTCCCGATCCGCCTGCAGGGAAGCATGACAAGCGAATCACGTTCCTTCCAATCTCGCGCCAGGCTCAGTAAAACTGGCAACTGACCACTGGCAACTGCTAATCGGCCGCCGCGCTGGCCACCTGCTTGCGTTCGCCCACCTTGATGAGCTCCACGTCGAGGCAGAGTGACTGCAGTTCACGGATCAGGACGTTGAACGACTCGGGCACGCCGGGCTCGATGGCGGCTTCGCCCTTGACGATGGCCTCGTAAATCTTGGTGCGGCCGTAGACGTCATCGGACTTCGCCGTCAGCAGCTCCTGCAGGATGTAGGCGGCGCCATAGGCTTCCAGCGCCCACACTTCCATTTCGCCGAAGCGCTGGCCGCCAAACTGCGCCTTGCCGCCCAGCGGCTGCTGGGTGATGAGCGAGTAGGGGCCGATGGAGCGGGCGTGGATCTTGTCGTCTACCAGGTGCGACAGCTTGAGCATGTAGATGTAGCCCACCGTGACCGGCTGTTCGAACTTGTCGCCAGTCATGCCGTCGTAGAGGTCGGTCTTGCCCGATTCGGGCAGGCCGGCCTGCTTCAGCAGCGACTTGATTTCGGTCTCGCGCGAGCCGTCGAACACCGGCGAAGCAAAGAACGCACCTTCCTTCATGCCTTGCGCCGCCGCCAGCAGCGTGTTTTCGTCCCACTCCGCCACCTTTTCCGCCAGTGGCGTGTCCTTGAAGATCGCCTTCAGTTCACGGCGTAGCATTTCCTCGCGCGAATTCTGGGCCAACAGCTCGGTGATCTTGCTGCCCAACTCGTGGCCGGCCCAGCCCAGGTGGGTTTCCAGAATCTGGCCCACGTTCATACGGCTGGGAACGCCCAGGGGGTTGAGCACGATTTCCACCGGCGTGCCGTCGTTGATGTAGGGCATGTCCTCCTCGGGTAGAATGCGGGCAATGACGCCCTTGTTCCCGTGGCGGCCTGCCATCTTGTCGCCCACGCTCAGCTTGCGCTTCATG
>DASSQB010000205.1:0-10330 GCA_035702725.1 Terriglobales bacterium
TACTCGCCGCCCAAATTCCTGATCTCGGCGACCGGCAGGTTATTCTGCTGCGCATAGGTGAGCTCGACATAACCGATCGAACCCGGAGACTGTTTCACGATCCCGGTCACGCCTTCGCTCCCTTTCCCGCCGAGGCCCACCGGCCACTGCACCGAGATTCCCTTCCCCACTTTCTTGGACCATTCGGGGCTGACCTTGTCGAGGTAGGTGGTGAAAATTCCGGTGGTGCCGCTGCCATCCGAGCGGTGCACCACCGCGATGGCAGTGCTGGGCAGCTTCACTCCAGGATTCGCTTTAACGATGGCGGGATCGTGCCAGTTCTTAACCGTCCCGAGGTAAATGCCGGAGAGCGTCGCCCCTGTCAGCTTCAGGGGCTCTTTCAAGTCCGGCAGGTTATAGGTGATGCAGACCGGCCCCGCGCTTTCCGGTACCTGAATGACTGGTGGCATGGTCTTCAGCTTCTCGTCGTTCAAGGCCACATCACTGGCACCGAAGTCCACCGTTCCCGCTTTCACCTGCTGAATCCCGGCACCGCTGCCGATGGACTGGTAATTGATCTGCACGTTGGGATGGCCCTGCTGAAAATTGGCGGTCCAGCGGGTCATGATGGGATTGATGAAGGTGCTGCCCGCTCCCACCAGGCTGATCGTTTCGTTGGCGCCGCCCTGGCCTGATTTCGATGTGCAACCGGCGGCGAATACGGCGAACACAGCGAGCACAGTCCACAACAGATGTGATTGCAGTTTCATTCTTTAGTCTCTCCTCAAATTCCTGCACCCAGACCAGCCCGAAACCGCAGATGCCACTATATTTGCGGGTGTCTGACTGCAATCTAGAGGCGGCAGATTACGAGGGTGTAAACATCAGGTTAAAAATTGGTTACAGGCTGCAGGCGTGGCGGTCCGCGAACTTGGAGTTAATGTGCAAATGGTGAACACCAGGGACCGGCGGCGTGCCGGCGGTCTTTCCGGCAGGACCCTCTAAGTTATAGGATTGACACGGCTTGCGGCAAATCAACGGTGGGTGCAGCCTTGGCCAGGCTTCTGCTCCAGGGAAGCCGTGGTGCAGTCCACGCAATTCGGCCCTCTGGGGCGTCTGGCAATCGCCCTCGCGCTGGCGTTCGTCTCTGGTTTTCCCGCGCATGCCGCTAAGAATTCCGCTCCCGCGCAAGTCATGATGGTCGCCACCATGCCGCCGACATTTTCTTTGCAGGCGGCTCCAGCCACCTTGACTGGCGCCGCAGGCACGGTGCAGGTGCAGAGCGGAGGACATGGGCGTCTGTTGATTCGCGGCCAACTGCGCGGCCAGGGGGGCGTGGCCGTGGTGCGCATCCCGGTTTCTTTGGCGGCGAACACGCGTAGTTTTGTGGTGCGGGCGTTGGCTGAAGGCGCTACTTCGCGCACGACGATCTACTTAGAAAGCCACGAGATTATGGCGCGGCGCATGCCCATGCGCAGCTCATCGGCCCTGGCGATGGGAATAGCCAAAGATCGCGGGCGCGAGTTCTTTGCTCTCAACCAGCCGCTGCAATCAACACTGGAGATCGTGTTCGACAATCTTCGCCGCGAAGAGAGCAAAAGCTTCAGCATCACCCTGACCATGCACTCTTTGGGCTATTAGAACCGCGCTGGCTTTCGCAAGAAGCAGGTTCTTCGTCGTGCTCGCCGAGCAGGCTCGGTTCGCACTTCCGCAGAATGACAATCCAAGAAGAGTTGCCAATGCAGCGCTAAGGGGCTGCGCCACACAATGCTTGGCCTTCCCCTGAATATTTGATTCAGGTGCGGAGGCGAGCGCGAAACAGAACGATCGCCTTTCTTCCCCCTACTTGGGGTTAACCACTCCGCCCCGGCGCAGTGTGATCAAGACTTCGCCCGCCACTTCCTCGCGCATTGCGGTTACGCTCAAGGGACACGAAACGACCTCGTACGGCAGCGGATTCACAAAATCAGCAAACGAAATCTGAATGGAATAGCTCCCCGACCGCTTCTTGCGCACCAGGAACTGTCCCGCGGCGTTGGTGAACAGCACTTCGCCATCCACGCGCACAGCCGCGCCGGGAATGGCGTTGCCGCGCTCATCCACCACCCGGCCGCGAACCACGTAGCGGGGCAGGCGCAAACCGCTGGAGCCGTTCACGCCGAAAAAGCGTGAAGCGCCATAGAGCATACTGCTGCCGGCAACCGAGTACTTGGTCTTGCCGTCCGGTCCGAGAAAGCTCTGGCCGTCGAGTTCGATGCCGCCAAAGGGCCGCAGCTGCAGCGTCACCGCAATTCCCTGCTTGAACGGCCTAGTGAGGAACGGCACATACACCGTCTGGTAATCCACTCCCACGGTGAAGCGATTGGAAAAATAATTCCCGCCGAAGGAGACGGTTGTTTGTCCCTGGGACGAACCGATGATCTGCAGCAGGCTGAGGCGGGGCGAAACCGTCTCGCGCAGGATGCCGGAAATCATGCTGGAGAGCTGCCGGTCGGTCTGGGAGCGGCTGCGGAAATAATTGATGCCGGTATCCAGCCAGCGGGTGACTGGCCGGTCAGCCCACAGGGCCTCGCCGGTGGTCTTCTTTCCTTGCAGGAACGATTGGAACAGCCCGCCACCCCAGCGGAATTGCCGGAAGTCGAATCCGCCCTGCACCTGGTCCACCGTGGCGCGCACAAAAGGCAGACTGGCGTTGAACTGGGGCTGCAACAGATTCTGATGTCCGGTGACGAACACCATGCCGGGGCGCGGCTTAAACGTGGCCAGGATGTTCCCGCCTGTGTATTCCGAGTTGATGGGCTGAGGCACGGTCACGCGCCGGAAGCGGTCGCCCGCCGCGATGTACGCCGCTTTTAGCTCCAGCCAGTTCAGTTTCACCTCCAAGCTACCGGCTCCGTAGCCCTGGTTGGAGCCGATGCCTGCGGCGCCGCCCAGCGTGATTCCAAAATGGGGCTGAAAGCTGAACCCGTTGATCGCGGTCTGCTGCTGGGAAAACACTTCGCGAGAATAGAAATGGAGCCGATCGGAAACTGCTTTATCCAAAAAGAGCATTCCCGCGGGCGTGTCGGCGGTGGCAGCCTGGAAGAAGGGCGTGCCTCCGCCCACGGCGGTGGCGCCGCCGAAGGCCATCAAGTCATAGCCCTCGCGGTGGGTGCTGAAGGAAGCGCCGCGGGCCAGCAGAAACTGATTGCTGTTGAAAATGTCGGTGGGCAGATCGAGGGTGATGGGTTCGTCGCCCAGGCTCAGAGTTCCCGAATGCAATTTGGCGGAGGCGCGAGTTCCCAGCAGGAAGTTCCCACCCAGTTCGCCCGCTCCCACGTAGCCCTGGTAGTTGCCACTTTGCAGCTGAATGGAGGCGCCGTTGGCGTCGTAAAGATCAGAGGAACCGCCGCCCACCGTGATCAGCTGCGCCCGGCAGAGCGGAGCGCAGGCCAGCCATAGCAGCCAGATGCCGGCTGCCATTCCGAGCGAAGTGGGGAGCTTGCACATTTTCTGCTGCCGGAATCACGGGGTGGCGCCCTGAACCTCCGTTTCTATTGTGAAACGATCAAAATGCAACACCACTTTGCCGGGGACACTGGCGGCTTGCCAGGGTATTTCCACCTGGCGCTCACTGTTGGGAAATAGAGGGAAGCCGCCTTGTGTGGCCTTAGTTTTGCGCCCTTGCACATCGGCCTCCAGCACCCGCCCGAATGTGTCGCCGGAGTTGGCCACGCGAACCACCACCTTTTTCGTCTGCGGCAGGTACTCGGCGCGCACAATGCTCAGCTCCGTTTTTTGCAGCCGACGCTTGGGCAGCAGGTAAATGGTGTGCGGCAGTTGCACCTGGATCATGAAGCCTTCCGGAGTGCGCTCGCGAAAGCCGGAAAACGCCGCGTACAGCACGCACCATGCCGGCAGCTTGTCGGACCAGGCCTGATAGAAAACGTAGTGGCTCTGCCGCGGCGGAATGCGGAACGACATCTCGGAAAGCTTCAGGTGGACGTCCCCGTCGAGCGGACGATAAGAAATGTCGCCGGTGGGGGAAACGGTAAAGCTCTTCGCTTCCAGCGTGACGTTCAGCGGTTGGAGGGAATCGTTGTAGTACTCGATTTTGCCGCTGGCCTTCCTGCCCGCGGCTTTGACCAGGTTCTCGTCAATCAGCGGGCGCACCGTCTGCGCGGGCAAGACTGCGCTTAAAACAATGGTCAGAAAGAGCGCAGCCACCAGGCTCCGCCCTGCCCTACTCCCTATCCCTGCCATTCGCCTGAGAGTCATTTTGGGTCTGCCTGTGCCTGATTGCGAAACTACGGCGTGGTTTGCGCCTGGATGTTGAGCACTCCCGTATAACTGTCTGCAGGAAGCTGCGGCACCACGGTAGTGTCAATCTGGTAGGCGAGGGTATCCGTGCGCGTGCCGTTGATATTGGTGTTGCCGGTGATGCTGGTGGCCCCGATCTGCAGGCCGGACGCAGCGGCATTGAACGGACTCACGTTAGTACAGGGGTTGAACGTACCGGCGCCGTTCACCTGAATTTTTACCGCTGCCGAAGGAATGGTGACGGTATTTCCCGTGGTCACAGGATTCAGGGCGGCTGCGGCGCTGGTGAAATAGGCCCAGACGGCAATGTTGTTCCTTCCCGGCTTCAACGACCAGGATGTGACAACGGTAGAGGTGCCGCTGCCATTGTTGGCGGCGGTGTTCGGTGCCAGCGTGAAGTTAATGCTGGTGCCCGAGGTTACGGTCACGGTGAGCGACTCATTCAGCGTGGCGTTGAGGGCAACCGTGGCAATGTTTGAGTTGGCCGGGGCGGCTGCCGCAAGGCCCGCCGACATCAAGACTGCAACAGCTACTGCCGAAAAAAAGGCAAAGCTCTGCGAATGGGCCTTCATTGTTTATTTCCTTACCTGGAAACGGCGATACAGAGGATTCGCCTGGGTCGTCCAATCCTGGGACAAAAGTCCAAATTTGGGACGCAGAGCCAGTATTCTCAGCGGCTAGTAGTCCGTCGAGATTACCAACGTCATCTCGAATCGAGAATGTCACTGCCTTGGCACGCCCTGAACACAAAAAAACTCACCGCAGAGGACGCAGAGGTCGCCGAGATTTGTGAAATGAGTTCCTCGGCGATTTGGGCGTACTCTGCAGTGAAAAAGGTTTGCCTTCCGGCATAGCCGCTCGGTCACCGAGCACTGTGACCCCTGGACTTTCCTCGGCCGCGGCCCAGGCGGCAACCTGCTGCTAGCTACTGCAAGAAGGAGAACCGCCTGTGCTGATGAAGCTGATCGGCAGCGCCGCTGTTGTCCTGTTTGTGGTTTGACTGGTTGCCGTGCTCCAGGGCTGGAGCACAAGCACACTGGGCGGACGCGTGGTTGGCGTGAGCTTTCTAATCGCCTTCGGCTTCGCCGCGGCCTGGGGGATCCGGACCCTTGTCCGCTAAGCAGGACGCATAGTCGCGCTATAATCTGCAGTTCCGAGACTTTCGATGCTGCAGATGCACAGCTTTGAGCTGTTCCTGGCGGCAGCGCTGGTGCTCGCCATCACCCCTGGCCCGGGCATTTTCTATGTGCTGACCCGCACTCTGGCGGGCGGGCGCCGCGATGGCTTTCTCTCCGCCGGCGGGACCCTGCTAGGAGGCATGTTTCACGTCTTCGCCGCGGCCCTGGGCGTCTCTGCCATTCTGGCCGCTTCCGCTGTGGCCTTCGCCGTGGTGAAGTACGCTGGCGCAGCCTACCTGGTTTACCTCGGCACTCGCATGATCCGCTCCCGCGACTTCAGCCTCAACCTGGCGCAACCCTCCGCTCTCAAGGGAACTTTTCGCCAAGGCATCGCGACAGAGGCGCTCAACCCCAAGACCGCTCTCTTCTTTCTCTCGTTTATTCCTCAGTTTATTCACCCCGAGCGCGGGCACGTTTTCGCGCAGTTCGTCACGCTGGGAGTTATTTCGGTAGGCTTGAATACGTCGGCGGATATCGCCGTCGCATTCCTGGCAGGCGCCCTGGGCAGCAGGCTGAAACAGAGCACGCGACTGATCCGGCGCCAGCGTGTGATCTCAGGTTTGGCAATGATCGGCTTGGGCATTTACGTCGCGGCAGCCGGCGATGCTAAATAACGCGAGAGGCTGCGATCGCGGCGTCGAGTGGGACACTCCGCAGTCCGCCAAAAGGTGAATTCAGGCTGCCTGGACTGAACTTGCCACCGGGTGTTCCCGCAGCAGCGACTCCAGGTGCTTCCCCAGCGCCAGTTCCATATCGGCTTTCGCCTGCGCGAAGCTATCGGCCTGGATGAAGACCGCCACCGCCTCGGCGCTCGCGTGCCAACCGTTGTCATCCAGCCAGAACTTGCATTCGATGCTGAGGCACGGGGTCACTCTGAGCGCAACGGCGTGATTCGGCATGGCGCCTCCACAGAATGAATTGTTGCATTATGCCACAGCTTGCGGCAAGCATCCGGTAAAGTGGAGACCCCGTGTCCTTTGGCCTCAGCCGCTGTGCAATATGGCCTCAATCGGCTGTCAGCATCTCGCGATTTCAGGCTTGCGAAATCGAAGAAACGTGCGGCCCGCCGGTGTTTATCAGGGCACCCCTGTGTGACGTTCATGGGAAATTTTAATATGTCGCACCATGTATACATATTGTGAAGCATCCCCCGATAGTGCCATTCACAAAACATCTGGCGATGCGGCAGACTGGTAGCAATGAGCAGCACAGCTATTGCGCCCAAGCAGAAAGTGTCCGCGCTCCCCTTCAGCTCCATGGTTCCCAGCTATGAAGGTGCGCTGCTCCTTCCCAAGCCTCTCACCATTCCGGCCCGCTTTATCGCCTTTGTGTCCAGGCCCTGGGTAGACAAAATTATCGCGCTTACCGTTTCTGTCCCGGCTTTTTGGGTGGCATACGACTGTTACAAGGCCGGCCTGATGGATATTCCGCGAGCTCTGTTCTTTGTCCAGGCGGCATTATTCGTTTTAACCATGCTGGTGCGCAGAAATCCCGTCCGAATCTCTACCAATCCCTGGTTCTGGCTCGTGGCCTCCATCAATACCTATTACAACCTGTTGACCGCGGGTTTGCTGCGCGGCGGTGTACACGTCGCTCCTGTTTCGCTAATCAATTTCCTGGCCATATTCGGCATTTGGGTGGCCATTTTCGCCCGCCTCAGCCTGGGCCGCAACATCGGCCTGGTTCCCGCCCAACGCAAGATTGTAACCAGCGGCATGTACCGCTATATGCGCCATCCCATCTATTCTGGCTACTTCTTGTGCGCCATCAGCTGGGGATTATCCTGCTTTTCCTTCATCAATGCACTGGTCATTGCCATGGGCTGCCTGATGTTCGTCATTAAGACGCTGATGGAGGAATCGTTCCTCTCTGAGGACCCCGAGTACGCCGCCTACATGAAGCGGGTGCGCTGGCGCTGGTTCCCGGGGCTGGCGTAGCCCTCGCACACTCCGTAAGAGCCAATGTAATTCCCTACGCTCGCAGACCAGCTTGCGCACAATCATGGCTCTGGCAGTCCGGGCTGCCCGCGCGTACTCAGGCCTTGCAGTCTGTCACGAGGCTTCCGGCTTCTCCTGGAGAAACAAATTTTCACCCGGGATTGAATCAACAGCCTGCGTCATGTCATCCAAAGCAGCGAGCCGGAAGGACGACCATGAACTACTTGAAAAAACTCGAAGACGAGCTCTGCACGTGGCCGAGTATTTCAGTTCACCCGCACCGCTTTGCTGGACGTGAATTCCGCTTCGGCAAAGCGGAAGTGGGCCATGTGCACACGGGCGGCATCGTTGACATTCCTTTTACGCGAGCGGTCCACGATGTTCTCCTCGAGCAGGGCTTTGCGCAGGAGCATCGTTGGGTTCCTGACTCCGGGTGGGTCACCTTCCGGATTCACACCGCACCAGACTTGGAACACGCCTTGTGGCTATTTCGCCTGTCGTATCTCCGATATGCGCTCCGGACGGTCAGCGACCCGCAAGCCTTGCTCGAGCAGGAGAGCGAGCGGTTGCATCTGGGCAGTCAATTCAGATCGTTGCTCGAGCAGCACATTCCTGCAAGTCACAGCCGCACCCAGGCGCTAGCAATGTAGACGCAAGATTGAAATCGTCTGGAGATTAGCGCAGGTCAGTGCTGCAAGCTCGTGGCGCGGGCGGCCTGCCTGGATGTTTGCCGGTGGTGGAGAAAAGGGAGGATTTACTGAACGGAAGGAACATGCGTGTGGTGAGCGCGGCAGGATTCGAACCTGCGACCCATGCCTTAAAAGGGCATTGCTCTACCAACTGAGCTACGCGCCCACTCCTCATTGAATCTACCATATTCGGCGCAGTCGGCTCATTTCACCGGGCGACTGTTCACTTCCCCCTGTAGGCCAGCTCACTCCCCCTCCGGCGCGCTTGTCCAGTTCACTCTGCCGGGGCCAGCGGCGGGAGCAACCGATAGCGCCGTCGTGTCTGGTAGCGGCGCAAATATTCGCGGTAGGCGGCGTCCCTTCGTCGCGCAGAACCCGTATATGGGTATCGAGGCATGGTGGCAAAAGGCAGCGGACCGGAGCTGTTTCCAGCCAGCGTATTAGGTTCGTTGTCCTTGGCCCAACCTGCAAGGTAGAGGAAGAACTGGCGTTCCCAACCGCGGCGTAGAGGCGGCAAAGTGCGTGCATCAAAGCTCGCGGTCAGCTCGTCGCCTGGCGCCATCACCACCAGCTCATCATCGCTTCGCGACACCAGAGGCCGCACATCACCGTAGCGTGTGTAGGTTCCGGGCGCCGGGTCCCAGGGCGCGACGGCGTCCAGTTCAGCGTAGTTGATTTCATCTGGCCCGACCTGGGCGGGATCGGCATGCGGCGTGCTGAAGCCGCGATAGTGCAGATCGGCGCTGAGCAGCGGCGCCTCGCCCGTAGGCCGCACCGGCCGGTCATCGGTTGTGAAGAAAACCCGGTCCCAGTAAACGCACAGGTTGGTGACGATGCGCATGTGGTGGTCAGCGGAAAGAAACTTGCCGGTCAGGTCCACGCGCATAGTGCGATTGGTGCCGCTGGGCAGGCCCATGTCGGGCAGCACCGTTATCCATTGGCCCTGCGTATCACGTACCTGCAGGTAAGGTCCCACCATCTTAGTCGTCTGCGAAGCCAGAGCTCGGGAGCTATTGGAATCCGGCCACAACACCCAGCCCTGCAGCCACAGGGCAACGTGTTCTGTGTTGGAAAACGTGCCCAGGTCTAACGTCAGGGTATGCAGGCTGGCGAGGCCGGGAATGCGCTGCCGTTGAAGGCCGCCAACATACCGGCCATCCGCCCGAAGCAGCAGCCACAATACGTCGCGCCCCTTACCATCCACGGCGGAAACCGGAGCATACTCGTCCCGCACCG
This sequence comes from Terriglobales bacterium, assembly GCA_035702725.1. Taxonomy (GTDB): domain Bacteria; phylum Acidobacteriota; class Terriglobia; order Terriglobales; family Acidobacteriaceae; genus JAICWP01. The sequence goes on from DASSQB010000205.1 coordinate 9,319, forward strand.
CAAACAAGGCATGAGGCTGCGGAGTGGGACCATAGATTTCGTTGGCGTAGATCTCCTGCCCGGCAGGATGGTCCACCGCCAGCAGCTTTATTTGGTCGAAGTAATCCACCTCGCGCATCTCGTCCGTGAAGCGAAGCAGGTAGCGGCCGTTCCGCGGCTGCAGCGTGTGTGGCAGGCGCACAAACTCCTGCGGATTGGGCACGGCCAGCGAGCTGTCGGGCTGCAGTTCGCCCAAAGGCGCCGCACCCAGCACGTCGGTTACGAAGGCGAATTTCTGCCCATCCCAGGCGTACACAAACGGACAGGAGCTGGCCAGCCGCTCCGACTCGCGAACGCGAATCGTCTTGTCCGTCACGACGTTTAACGCGTTCTGCACAATGGCGTTCGGCCAGGTCACTCGTACGACATCCACCCGCGGGAGAGTGCCGGTAAAAATCCGTACCGGCGAGTGCGTCACCATCAGCTTGTGGTAGAAATTGCCCGCCTTCACCTCCACGACCGCTCCGATGCCCTTCTGATTACTCTTTTCGCCCGCCAGTGCGATCTGCACCCAATGTGGTGAAGGACTTTGACGGCGTCTCAACTCGAGCCCTGCGCCTCCGCCAGTGGCCAAAAGGTCGAGCTCGCCCGGGTTGTGCAGCCAGGCGGGCACAATGCTGGAGAAGGCCACGGTCGCGGATTCCAGGCTGAGCGGCGCCTCGCGAAACCTACCGCCACGGTTGAGCAAAAGGCGCCACTTCCCCTGCGCATCCACAGCCAGCAGGTCGTCGAAGCCGTCACCATCGAAGTCGGCCACCGTACCGCGCGCGGCAAACCAAGAAGGCGGTGCGCCGGTTGCCGGTACACCTTTCATTACGGAGAAGTTTGCGTCGCCGCGATTCAGCAGCACCTGCGGGCCATTTGCCGTCCACAACACCAGGTCGAACTTGCCATCGTGGTTGAAGTCGGCAACTTGCGCCTGCGTGGCAACTTGCAGGCCCGGCTCGCGGCGTGGGCTGAAGCGCGCGCCTCC
>DASSQB010000206.1:0-6738 GCA_035702725.1 Terriglobales bacterium
CACGAGTTGTTGCCCAGCATGCCGCCGAAGGTGCAATGCGTGTGCGTCGCCGGATCCGGCCCCCAGGTCAGCTTGTGTGGCGCCGCCGCCTCCCGCAGCCGGTCGCACACCAGCCCCGGCTGCACCCGCGCGTATTTTTCCCCCGCATTGATTTCCACGATCTTGTGCAGGTACTTGCTCCAGTCAATCACCACCGCCACATTGCAGCACTGTCCCGCCAGGCTGGTGCCGCCGCCGCGCGAAAGCACCGGAGCGCCAAATTTGCGGCACGCCGCCACCGTCCGCTGCACATCTTCCATGCTTTTCGGAATCACTACTCCGATCGGCGCCTGCCGGTAATTCGACCCGTCCACCGTGTACGCCGCACGGCTGCCCGCGTCGAAGCGCACCTCGCCCTCCAGCGCGCCCCGCAACTCCGCCTCCAGCCCGGCTGCATCCACGCGCAGCGTCCGCCATGCTCCCGGCTCGATGGTCACCGCTTTGGCCGCTTCCGCCATCCCCTCTCCAAATTATCTCCTGTCATCCTGAGCGAGCTTTCTGCCGAGCGCAGCGAAGCGGAAAGCGAGTCGAAGGACCTTGCGCTTTCCGAACCGCCTCCACATACGACAAAGGCATGGCGCTCATCGCCATGCCTTCATTTTGCTCCCGTGTGCCTCAACCCTCAATTCGGCTGCGGCTCCGTGGGCATCCCCTTCACGCCAGCAACGTTGGAAATCATAATGTGCGTCATGTTCCCCCGCGGCTCAATCACGATCGTCATCATCCCTTTCCCGGGCGTGCTGAATACCATGGTACGCTGGCTCTGGTCGCTCACATTGATGTTCGACCGCGGAAACCGCGCCTTATAAAACGACTCCACCAGGTCAGGCGAGTCCGGCGTCTCGAACTGCGCCGTAACCGTGCTCATCGAACCCATGCTCACCGACGCTCCCCCCGGCAACGGCCTCGCCCCGGGATAAACGTCTATACCCAGTTTGCGCAACGCGGCGCTGGTGTCGGTGTTGCTCTCCACCGTCCCGAAGGGCGTTTCGATTCGCGCTCCGTTTTTGCCCGCCTCCACATGCGACCGGCTGGCAATTCGCCACACGCCAAATCCGATCACCGCCCCGCCCAGCACGATCACTCCTATGATGATGGCCACCACGATCAGGATGACTTTCAGCGCCCCGCCACCAGAAGGAGGCGCAGTGGTGGCCGGCGCTACCGGCGCGGGTTTGACCGCCGTGGCCGCCAGTCCTCCGGTAGCCGGTGCCGAACTGCTGGCTCCCGTCACTACTGCACCACATTTGGTGCAAAATTTGGACGCTCCTTCCAGCGTCGCCCCGCAGGACGTACAAAAAGCCATAATTCACCTCAAAAATCTCTTTGCGCGGAGTATATCGCAATCGCTTCCCGCCGCGAAAGGAACTCCCGCCTGGGTTTTCGGCCATCGCACGCTGCGCCTCGGCCCCGCATCTCAAATTAAGGGGACCCTAATGTCCATTATCTGGCCGGTTATTTTCGGAATTATGGCTGTTGTTTTCGGAACACTGGGCTTCACCGGCGCGGCTCATGGCTGGCTGTTGCTGGCCAAGGCTCTGTTCACGGTGGCCGTGCTCGGTTTTGGCATGGCCCTGCTCGTGGGTCAGTTGGTGATCAAGAAAGTCTCCTGACCCGATTAAAGCTTCTTCAGGTGACTTGAAACTGAAGACTTGAAGCTGAAGTTTGCCTTTGTGGCGCGGGCGCCCCCGACCGCGAACCTGCGCAGCAGGGAACGAAACTGGCCTACGACCACGCCCTCGTTATGTAATCCGTCATGGTCATCAGCAGCAGAATGATCAGCCAGAAGAATCCCGCCAGAATCACCAGCAGTGTGGCCTTCACGTTGATGTACTTGGCGTGCATGAAGAACAGCACCACCAGCGAACCCTTCAGCGTGGCGATAATCAGCGCCACCACGATGCTGAACGCCCCCAAATCCAGGTACGACACTGCCGCCGTCGTCACCGTCAGGCACATCAGCACCGCCCAGACCGTGAAGTAAATCTTTGCGCTTACGATATGTTCCATGGTCCGCTTCTCAACCTACGTGATGGTGCCCGATCAGGTACAGCAGCGGGTATAGATAAATCCACACCAGGTCCACAAAGTGCCAGTACAACCCCACGTTCTCGATGGGATTGTGATAGTCGGCTGAAAAATGCCCCCGCTCGTTCATGTACAGCATCGTGGAGACCAGCCCGATCCCGATCAGCACGTGCAAGGCGTGGAACCCGGTCATCACGAAATAGAGCACGAAGAACATTTCCACGTGCCGCGGGTCTATGCCGGCAAAATGAAACGATGGCCCGGGAAACTCGTGCGCCAGCCAGTGCCCGTGGTACTCGATCCCCTTCAGCACCAGAAAGGCAATCGCGAAACACAGGGTAATCGTCAGCATGATCGAGGTCAGCCGCCGCCGCCCCTGCTGGATGGCCAGCACCGCCATCGCCATGGTCAAACTGCTGCAGATCAGCACCGCCGTGTTGACGGTGCCGATCCAGAAATCCATGTGCTGGCTGCCTTCCTGCCACGCCGTGAAGTATTCGTAGCGGTAGGCCAGGTAGGCCATGAACATCCCGCCAAAAAACATGATCTCCGTGATCAGGAACACCCACATCCCCATGGAGGAAGCGCCGCTCTGCTGCTCCATGTTCTCGAAATGGTGCCGCAGTTCGTGGGTCGCCAGGGCTTCGCTGCTATCCGACAACGGGGACCTCCTTGGGCAGATCGTCGTAGTTGTAGGCCTCCCAGGTCACTACCGGCGTCTCTTCAAAGTTGTAGGTAGGCGGCGGTGAAGTCGTCTTCCACTCCAGTCCGGCCGCGCCCCAGGGGTTATCGCCCGCTTCCTTGCCGTAGCGCAGCGACCACAGGAAGTACACCATGGGCAGCAGGTATCCCACCGCCAGCACGGTTGAACCCGCCGTGGAAAGCACGTTCAGCACCTGGAACTCCGCCGGATAGGCGTGATACCGCCGCGGCATTCCCGTCCAGCCCAGGATGAACTGCGGGAAGAACGTCAGGTTGAAGCCGATGAAAATAGTCAGCGCCGCCAGCCGTCCCCAACCTTCGGGATACATGCGCCCGGTGATTTTCGGCCACCAGAAGTGCATGCCCGCCAGGTAGGCCATTACCATGCCGCCCACCATGATGTAGTGGAAGTGGGCCACCACAAAGTAGGTATCGGTGACGTGCACATCTACGCCCAGCGAGGCCAGGAACAGCCCCGTCATCCCGCCCATGGTGAACAGCCCGATGAACCCCATGGCATAGAGCATGGGCGTGGTGTAGTAGATCTTTCCCTTGTACATGGTGGCCGTCCAGTTGAACACCTTGATCGCCGACGGCACCGCCACCAGGTAGCTGAAGAAGGAAAACACCATCGCCGAGTACACCGAAATGCCGGCCACGAACATGTGGTGCGCCCACACCAGGAAGCCCAGCACCGCGATCCCGATGCTGGCCAGCGCCACAAACTCATAGCCGAACACCCGCTTGCGCGAGAAGCAGGGGATAATTTCGCTCACCACTCCCATGCCCGGCAGAATCATGATGTACACCGCGGGGTGCGAATAGAACCAGAACAGGTGCTGGAACAGCAGCGGGTCGCCGCCCAGTTGCGGGTTGAACACGCCCAGGTGGAACAACCGCTCCAGCCCCACCAGCGAAAGGCTGATTGCCAGCACCGGTGTGCCCAGCACCTGAATGATCGCCGTCGCGTAGTTCGACCACAGGAACAGCGGCATGCGTCCCCAGGTCATGCCTGGGGCCCGCATTCGATGGATGGTGACTATGAAGTTCAGGCCGGTAAGAATCGACGAAAATCCGGCAATGAAAATGGAAACCGCCGCCAGTACTACGTGCGTGCCCAGAAAAGCTGTACTCAGCGGCACGTAAAACGTCCAGCCCGTGTCCACGCCCCCGGTCAGGATGGTGTAGAGCATCAGCCCGCCGCCGATGATGAACAGGTACCAGCTCAGCAGGTTGATGCGGGGAAATGCCAGGTCCTTGGCCCCGATCATCATGGGTACCAGGAAGTTGCCCAGCACCGCCGGCACCGCTGGGATGAGGAAGAAGAAGATCATCACCTGGCCGTGCATGCTGAACAGCTTGTTGTACGTGTCCGCCTGCACCAGGTCGCCCTGCGGGGTCAGCAGTTCCAGCCGGATCAGCAGCGCAAAGAACCCGCCGATAAAAAAGAAGAAGGTGATCGAAATCAGGTAGAGCAGCGCGATTCGCTTGTGGTCGGTGGTCAGCAGCCACGACCGGAAGCCATAACTGGCGTTCAGGTAATTCTCGCGCTCTGCCGTTACTGTGGTTGCAGTCGCCATATTCACTTCACCCTTGGTTTAGCTGAGGTGTTCGGGGCGGCCGCCTGGTTGCTCGCCGGCGCGCCTGCAGAACCTTGCAGCGACTTGATGTAAGCCACCAGGCTCAGCAGTTGCTCTTCATTCACCACTCCCTGGAAGCTGGGCATGATGTTCTTGAACCCGGCTGCGATCTTCGCTCCCGGGTTGAGGATGGATTCGCGCACATAGTTTTCGTCCGCCGTTACTGTGCGCCCGTCATCCAGCAGCACCGGTTTGCCGAACACCCCCACCAGGTTGGGGCCCCGGCCCTGCGTGTCGGAGCGGTGACAGCTGCCGCACCCCAGCTGCTGGAACAGCTTCTGCCCCGTCGAAGCCAGCGAGCCTTCTCCTCCTCCGCCCGAGAGCCATGCCTCGTAGTCCGCCGGGTTCAACACAATGATGCTGCCGATCATTCCTGAGTGCTGCGTGCCGCAGTATTCTGCGCAGAACAGGTGATACGTCCCCGGCCGGATGGCGTGAAACCACAGCGTGGTGTAGCGTCCCGGCAGCACGTCCTGCTTCAGCCGGAACGCGGGCACAAAGAAGCTGTGGATCACATCCTGCGAGGTCATGATCAGCTTGATATCGCGATCGACCGGAACGTGCAGTTCGTTGATCTCGCGCTGCCCTTCCTGGTGCTGGACCTTCCACATCCACTGTTTTCCGACGACGTAGATTTCGGTGGAATCGCGAGGTGGAGTGCGCTCGTGGAAGTAAATGACGGCGCCCCAACCAAAGAGCACCATGAAAATGCCCAGCGGGATCACCGACCAGGTGATTTCGAGGATGAGCGATCCTTCAATCTGATGGGCCTCGCGGCCATGGCGGCGGCGATATTTCAGCCCGAACACGGCAATCGTGGCGAAAATCGCCAGCGTCATCACCGCCGACAGCACTACAAGAAAGATGTAGAGCAAATCGACAGGGAGCGCGTGATTCGACGCAATCGCCGGCCAAAGTGGAAAATTATCGAACATATGCCTGAGAGTTGCCCTGCCCCCTGTGCTCAGAATCGGACCCGCGGCGGAACAGGATGATCAGCACTGTCCCTAGCGAAAGCAACGTCACTCCACCGCCCAACTGAATAATGTGGCTGATAATGGCTCCGTACTTCCCGGATTGCGGATCGTAGTGATAGCAGTACAGGAGCACCTGGTCTGCAAGAGTGCCAATCTTGTTTTGCGATGCCTGAACCAAGCCCAGACGCAGATCACGAGGCGGAAACTCCACGCCATAGTAGTACTGCGCAATCTTGCCTTCGGGCGTAATGACCATGATCGCGGTGGTGTGCGCGAATTGCCCGCTCTGCGCGTCGTAGTCGTAGCTGAAACCAACCGCGTTCGTGAGTGCTGTAATCGATTCCTGCGATCCCGTCAGGAAGTGCCAGCCTTCCGCCGCACCTGCACGCTGATAGTGCTTCAGCACGCTCGCCTTCTTTTCGGTAGCGTCTGCGGGCGTGTCCTTCGGATCGAAGCTCACTGTCACGACGTCAAAATCTTTGCCCACATTGAAGCTCAGCGCTTTGAGCGATCCTTCTAATCCAGACAGCAGTTCACTGCAAAGCATCGGGCAACGGTAATAGACGAGGCTGAGGATGACTGGCCGTTTGCCGAAGTAATCTCCCAGCTTTACCGGCTTGCCGGTTTCGTCGCGGAAGGTCGACTCCAACGGAAGAGGCTGGTTTAACTTCTGCTCGATCCCGACGTTCTTCAGGCCCGGCGGCTTCACGTTCGCGGAAGGAGCCATAATTCCGCCCGCGCCCGAGTACATGCCTTGAGCCCATCCCGAGGCGGCGAGGAGTACCAGCGCCACCGCGGTCCACATCGAATTTTGAAATCTACTGCTCACTACTTTTTTCCTTTTGTTGTCTGCTTGCCGGCCGGTTTCATATTGCTGGTGTCAGAGGCTGCAGCAGCGGCTTTCGCCAAGTTCACCGGAGACTGCGGAACCTCACCGACGGCGGGCCTCGTCGGAAGCCCACGCTGTGCGATCAGTTTCATGGCTTCGGTGATCGGAATGCGCGCCACGCCCGCATTCTGGTCAACCCAGCCGTAGCTGTTGAGCGTCTGCTCTTCGCCGAGGCGAAAGTCGTTGATTTCGCCGCGCTCGTTGGTTTCCAGGCGCGGCTCGGGAAACACCTTCTCCGGATAGCCTTCCGGAACCGCACGCGTGGGAGTGCTCACTTCCTGCTGCACGAGCGGACTCGGCGGGTTCTCATGCTTGGTGAAATACGTATCCAGCACGTGGAAGATGCCCCACACCGTGAAGTACACCAGTACACCGATGATTACGAGCGAAATCAGGAAGCCATAGATCGGCCGCGACCCGAGGTCCTGCTTCTCAAAGCCCGCGCCCGGATTGTGCTCATCGT
>DASSQB010000207.1:0-7631 GCA_035702725.1 Terriglobales bacterium
CTCTTTGCGCGTGCACACCACGACGCCGCCGAGGCCGTCGCTGTGGCCGTTCAGAAATTTGGTGGTCGAGTGCACCACCATATCGGCGCCCAGCGCAATCGGCTGCTGGAAATAGGGCGACATGAAGGTGTTGTCCACCACCAGCTGCGGCCCGCGTTTGCGGCAGATGCGGCTGATGGCGGCACTGTCGGTGATGCTCATCAGCGGGTTCGTCGGCGTTTCCACGTACACCAGCTTCGTGTTTTTGCGGATGGCCTTGTCCACGGCTTGCGCTTCGGACGTGTCTACATAGCTGAACTCCAGTCCATAGTTGGCCAGAATCTGGTTGAACAGGCGAGGCACGCCTCCATACAGATTGTGGCCGCACACTACGTGGTCGCCGGCCTTCAGCATGGTGGTGATGGCGTTGATGGCGGCCATGCCGCTGGCAAAGACGCGTGCGGCGATGCCACCCTCCAGCGACGCCAGGTTCTCTTCCAGGCGGTCGCGGGTGGGATTGGTGACGCGGGCGTATTCATAGCCCTGGCGGGGCTTGCCCAGCTCGTCCTGCACGTAGGTGGAAGTGGCGTAGATGGGCACGCTCACCGCGCCGGTCAGCGGCTCCGGCTCCTGGCCATCATGGATGGCTCGCGTGGCAAAACCTGCCTTATTGTTGGGCATGAAGATTTCGACTCTAGTGCTTTCAACCAGCACACCACTATACCAATGTCATCCTGAGCGAAGCGTGGGTGGCCGCACTCGCGCGGCTCTACATCTCCTGCTCAAAAATTCTCTTGGACAAATAGCGTTCGGCGGAATCGGGAATGATCGTCACCACGCGCTTGCCCGCGCCCAACTGCGCTGCCACCTGCACCGCGGCATGCACTGCGGCGCCGCCGCTGGAACCGGAGAGCACGCCTTCTTCACGCGCCAGCTTACGCACCATGGCAAAGGCCTGCGGATCGCGCACCATGATGACCTCATCGGCCAGGCTGCCATCGTAAGTCTTGGGAATAAAGCTCGCGCCGATCCCTTCCACCTTGTGCGACTCCCCCTTGGGGCCTCCACCCAGCACTGAGCCCTGGCTTTCCACCACGTAAGCGCGAACTTCGGGCAGCCGTTCCTTGAGAAAACGTGCCACGCCGGTGAAGGTACCGCCGGTGCCCGCGCCGATCACAACCGCGTCCAGGCGGCCCTCCATCTGTTCAAAGATTTCCCGGGCTGTAGTTCGGTAGTGGTAATCGGGATTGGCCTGATTTTCGAATTGACCGGCGAGAAAGGAATTGGGAGTACGGGCCGCCAGCTCGCGCGCCCGGCGGATGGCCCCTTCCATGCCCTCGGCATCCGGGGTGCGCGTGACCTCGGCGCCGAGGGCGCGCATGAGCATGACTTTTTCCTCGGAAAAGCGCTCCGGCACGAACAATGCCACGCGATAACCGCGGTTGACCCCGATCAGCGCCAGCCCAACGCCGGTGTTGCCGGCCGTGGCTTCAATAATGGTGGCGCCACGCTGCAGCAGGCCCTGCTCCTCCGCCAGCCGGATCATGCCAATGGCAGCGCGATCCTTTACGCTGCCGCCCGGATTCAGGTACTCGAGCTTGGCATAAACCTCGGCCGCTCCCCGGGGCACAATCCGGCGCAGGCGAAGCATGGGCGTTTCGCCGACCAGGCTGGTGATGTCGTCGGCCACACGCAGACGGGTGCTTTCGGCGGTTTTCATGGGCAAACTACAGACTATGGGAGTGGCGAAGTGGCGTCAATCGTCTTGCGGGTGCAGCTTTTGACAGAGCAGGCAGGAACAATGCGCAGCAAAGCCGGGTCTGACAGAGGAGGCGACTTACGCCTCCCCTGCCAAACTCCGGCCGCTTGCCCAATCCTGCCCGGGGCCAGGATTTCTACCGGCGGAGAGGCTTTGGCGGCATTAACAAAAGCAGTGCGCTGCCTACGATAATCAGCGCCGGAACATCGCCCAGTAGATGCCCGTGCTCGTGGGTGCTCCGCAAAGCCTGCACCGTCATGATGCCGGCATGAACCAGGCTGGACCAGGCGGTAAAGGCAATCAGGCTGCGGTGCTCCGCCGGACGCCGCGAAGCGATCAGCAGGAAGATGCCCAGAGTTGCATAGACCCCCTGGATCATTTGCTCATATTCCGGCTGAGCCGGCTGCCAACGCCAGCCGCTCGGCCACAGGTACATCATCAGCGGATACAGGCCGAACACGAAGATCAGACCCACCAGTCCCACAACCACCTTCAGCGCTCGTTCCCTGGCGCCCGTGCCTTCAGGTTCGACGCTGCGGCGCGAAGCGCTCCCTACTACAACAGGGTGAACACGTTCTCCATCAGTTTCCCTCTGAGTTAACGGCATATGTCTTCTCCTTTCCCTGCTTTCTAATTGCTCTTCGCACTGCATACGCCGCGACGAGCCTTACTATTGCTCAGCTAACAAACCCGTACTTGCCCGCGCGTCTGGCTCTCTTGCCCGGGGCGCGTTAATATGGCAATCAACTTGACTCGCCGTCCGGTTGACTTTGCAGCGTGCAGACCAGGACAGTGAGACGCTTGGGGCTCCTTACTTGCGACTGTCGGCACCTGCGGCCTGGGGCGCTGGGACCTGATCAAACAGCTTCACTGCCAGCGCACCGTGCGTCACCGCGGCTCCGGCTCGAAGCGCTGCCGCCAGCATCGCCGTTTCGCTGACTTCTTCGCGCGTGGCGCCGGCCCGTTTGGCCGTGCGGGTATGCACATCCAGGCAATAGGGGCATTGCGTGGTGCAGGCCACCGCGATCGCAATCAGTTCGCGATATTTCCTGGGGATGGCGCCGTCGTCGCGTCCGACAGTCTTGTCGAACTCCACGAAGGCGGAGAATTCCGTGGGCGCCAGTTGCTTGAATTCGCCCAGTCGTTTCAGGTCGTCAGAATCGTGATAGTGCATGCTTCCTCCTGTCGCCAGTATCAGTGGCATTTGTGCTTCACGTATCTGATGTTTTAAACGGCAAGAAGATCAGGCCGGGTGTGAATTTCGCTTGTTCCAGGGTCCGGCGCGTTTTGCCGGAAGTCCCGCTGCGGGAGATATGAATGGACGTGCTATCAGAAGTGCTAAAAGTCGTCAGACTCGACGGAGCAGTTTTCTATAACGCCGAATTCTCCTCACCCTGGAGTGTCCGTTCGCCTCCCTCACGTGTTCTGGCTTCGTACCTGGCGCCGGGAGCGGGTCACGTCATCATTTACCACCTGTTGACCGAAGGCCGCGGATACGCCCGCTTGGAAGATGGCGAACGGGTGCCCCTGGAGGCCGGCGACATCGTAATCTTTCCTCACGGGGATGCCCACATCATGGACAACGGCGCTCGTGTCAGGACCTTGGACCTGGGCAAGGAACTGGAGCGCATCGTCTCCCAGGGCTTGAGAGTCGCCCGCATGGGCGGAGGCGGCGAAGTCACGAAATACGTTTGCGGTTACATGGCCTGTGAGCCGCGCCTGGCGCAGGTATTGCTGGGCGGGCTGCCGCCCTTGTTCAAGGTCAACATCCGCAACGACGCCGCCGGACGCTGGCTGGAGAATTCCATCCGCTTCTCGGTCGTTGAAGCCGATGCCGCGCGTGCCGGCAGCGAGGCCGTTCTCGCCAAGTTATCGGAGGCATTGTTCGTGGAGACCCTGCGGCGCTATATCGCCTTGCTACCCGAACGGCAAACCGGCTGGCTGGCGGGAGCACGGGACCCCGAGGTGAGCAAAGCGCTGGCGATGATGCATCGTTATCCTTCACGTCCCTGGACAATTGCCGGCCTGGCCAAGGAAGCGGGAACCTCCCGCTCCGTACTGGCGGAACGCTTCCGCCACTATCTGGGCGAGCCTCCCATGTCCTACCTCACCCGCTGGCGCCTGCAACTTGGGGCTCAGATGCTCAGCTCCAGCAACTACAGCGTGGCGCAAATTGCTTCGGAAGTGGGTTACGAATCCGAGCCTGCTTTCAACCGCGCCTTCAAGAGAGAATTCAATCGGCCACCTGCCCGCTTCCGAACGGAAGCAAAAGCGGCGCGGCATCGCCCCCAGGCGATGGCCGCGACTCCTTGAGGTTTAGCAGGAGGAGAGGCGCTGCTGACTATTGCGCCGAGGCCCGTTCGCTGCCGGCGTAATAGCCGGTCCGCGTGCGCACCTGCAGCTTCTTATAGCCATGGGCGTGCGCGATCACCTTGATAGAGCGGTATCCGCCCTGGCTCTGCGGCCTGGTCGGCCGGTAGCCGATGGTGTACTGGTTGCGAATGTCGTGGGCCACTTCCTGGGTGATGCTGTCAACTTCACTGAGGTCTTTGGGGAAAAAAGCCACTCCGCCGGTATCTTCAGCCACCGTGGCCAGGGCCCGCCGGGCGCGCCGTTGCCTTTCGCCGCCCAGCAGCCCGATGGTGTAAACCGTAGGCCCATTCTCCGCCTGCAGCCGCCGCACCGCCTGCTCCAGCGACTCGCGGCTGGCGTTATCTTCGCCATCCGTCACCACCAGCAACACCTTCTTCTCCAGCCGCGCGTTCTTCTTCAGGTGGTCGGCGGAGGCCACTATCGCGTCGTACAAAGCCGTTCCTCCGCGCGCCTCAATTTTCTCCAGCGCGTCCTTCAGTTGCGGCACGCTGGAGGTGAAATCCTGGTCGAGGTAGTACTCGTCATTGAAATTGACGATGAAAACCTCGTCCTGAGGATTACTGGAGCGCACGAAGTTCAGCGCCGCCTGGTTCACCGCCGGGCGTTTGTCGCGCATGGACCCGGAGTTGTCAATCACGATGCCCACCGCCACCGGGATGTCTTCGCGGCGGAACGAAGTGATGGTTTGCGCTACCCCATCCTCGAAAATCTGGAAAGCGCTCTTGTCCAGGTTGGTGACCATGTGGTCGTGGTCATCGTAAACAGTGGCGTGGAGCACGACTTCTTCCACGCGCGCGCGGAATACGTACACGCCGTTGTTTTCACCTTCCGGGGTCTGGCCCGGCTGCTGGCCTTGCTGCGCGCCGGCCGCGCCCCCCTGCTGCGGCTGCACCGGCGAAGGCGGCGGCGCTGGTGCAGTCGAACTCGGCGGCGGTGCCGTGTTGGGTGCTGCCTGCGCCCAAGTCCACAGACTCAGCCCCAGCACCAGCAGCGGCAAAAGCAGGTAGCTACTCCGACGGCGCATAGTATCCCGTTTTGGCATAGACATGCAGCGGCGGCAGCCCTTTAGGCGGATTCAGCTTGACCTTTATTTTATGCCACTTGCCATCGTGCACTGCTTTGCTTGGACGGTACCCCAGTACATATTGGTTGCGCAGCTCTATGCCGATTTTGGTGGCTATGTCCGGCAGTTCATTGGGATTATCTATGGTAAATGTCCGCCCGCCAGTCACATCCGTCACCTCGGCCAGCAAAGCAGGGCCCATCCGCTCCTCCTGAGTACGAGGCGTCTGGTCGAACAGTCCGATAGCGTAAATCTGAACGTCCGCTTCTTTTATTAGAGAATTGATTTCACCCTCGGTGTAGCGGCTGTGGTTGTCGCCGCCGTCGGAGATGATGAGCAGCGCCTTGCGGTCGTAGCGCGCGTTGCGCAACTTGGCCACCGCCAGATAGATAGCATCCAGCAGGGCGGTGCGCCCCTTAGGCGAGGCCGTCACCAGCCGGCTCTGGATGTCCTCCACTGAACTGGTGAAGTCGGAAAGCAGCTCCGGTTCGTCGGAGAAGCTCACCACAAAGAATTCGTCCTGGGGATTAGCTGTCTTGAAGAATTCGACCACCGCTTCCTTGGAGCGGTCTATCTTGTTGCTCATACTGCCACTGACGTCGAAAATCACCCCCAGGGAGATGGGAGCATCCTCGCTGGAAAAGTGGCGGATTTCCTGCCGTTCCTTGTTTTCAAAGACTTGGAAGTTGTCCTTCTCCAGCCCCGTCACTAGCCGGTTCATGGGGTCGGTAATGGTGACCGGCACCAGCACCAGGTCCACGCGGGCGTGGAAAGGCCGCGTATGGGTATCCAGGGCGGGGTCAATGGCCGGCTTCTTAGTTTCCGCAGGCTTGGTCCGGGGAGTGATGTGAACATCATCTTCGGTGCCCGCCTGCGCCCTAAGGCGAGGTGCGGCAAAAAACAACAGCAGCGCAACAGCAACCACTGGGATCAGCAGGCGCGCTTTTGCCTCAGGTTGGAAAGCGCTACGGTGGACGAAAGGTAGGTTCACAACTCGACCCAGGTCGAACCAGCCCCGCCCGCGGTTAGAATTGCGGGCCATACCAGCCTCTTTTGAGGCGATAGTACCACAGCTTGGCTCCGGCTTAACGATGCATTCCCCTTGTCTTTGGGATGTCGTAGGGGCGTAAAAGTTCTGCGTCTTTTTCTCTTGTTACAATTCCAAGCATCAGCAAAACTCATGGCAAAGATCTTCCCTTTTCAGGCCTTTCGCTACGACCCCGCCCGCGTCGCTTTGCAGCGGGTTGTGACCCAGCCTTACGACAAAATTACGCCCGCCATGCAGACGCGCTATTACGATGCCAGCCCCTACAATCTGGTGCGCATTATCCTCGGCAAGCGCGATCCCGGCGACAGCGACGGCAACAACGTTTACACCCGCGCGGCCCGCGATTTTTCTGAATGGCGCCGCCAGGGCATTTTGCGTCACGATGCCCAGCCCTCGCTCTACGCCTACTCCCAGGAGTTCACGGCTCCGGGAGAAACTGGGGGCCGCCGCCACGAGCGCCGCGGCTTTATCGCCCTGGGCCAGATTGAGGATTACTCGGCCGGCGTGGTCTTCCGCCATGAGCAGACGCTCTCCAAACCCAAAGCCGACCGCCTGGAATTGCTACGCGCTACACGCGCCCATTTTGGTCAGATCTTCATGCTTTATAACGACCCCGCGCGCGCGCTGGAAGTTACACTCTTTCCGCCGGGCAAGCCCGAAATCTGCGTTACCGACGAATATGATGTTGCGCACAAACTCTGGCAGGTTTCCGACCCTAAAGTAATTGAGAATGTCAGCCGCTTTATGGCAGGCCAGAAACTGATCATCGCTGACGGCCACCACCGCTACGAAACAGCTCTAAACTACCGAAACGAGTGCCGCGCTGCCGCCCCCAGGCCCGACCCTGAGGCGCCCTACGAGCGGGTGATGATGACGCTGGTTAACACCCATTCCCCGGGAATGCTGATTCTACCCACTCATCGCCTGGTATTCGGCCTGCCCAACTTTGAGCCGGGTCCCATGGTGGCGGCTTCCCGCTTTTTCTATGGCGTGCGCGAGGTAAGTCGCGAGTTCGATCCTGCCAATCCACTGGCCCTGCTTCCCGGCACATCGCCCGGCGAAACCGCGATGCTGGCGGTTACGGCGCGGCAGGCATTCCTTTTTCTGGCGAACCCCGGAACCAAACACTCCGCCCTGGACGCGGTCTCGCCCCGCCAGGCGGAACTGGACGTGGTGCGCCTCCACAAAGTAGTCCTCGAGAGCGTGCTCAATATCAGCGAGGAAAGCATTCGTGAGCAGCGGAACCTGGAATACCTGCGCGATGCCCGCGAGGCGGTGCAGCGCGTGCGCGGCGGCGGCGCCAATGTCGCCTTTCTGTTGAATCCCGTGCCCATTGAGCAGATGACCGCCATCGCCCTGGGCGGCGAGGTAATGCCGCAAAAATCCACCGACTTCTACCCCAAGCTCTT
>DASSQB010000208.1:0-12898 GCA_035702725.1 Terriglobales bacterium
GCGGTATCGGAAGCGTTGACGGAAACACCCAGCGCCGAAGCGGAAACGCTCTCATGGTCAAACCCGAACAGACCGTGCACGAACGGGTTGGTGCGGCCACGACCGAACTGCAGACGGGGACCAAACACATAGGTGTAGTGCTTGTCCGACGCCGAAGCGGTCGTAGTGGTGGTTCCCACGGTGAAAGAAGCGCTCTGCGAGTTGCTGGCCCCGGCGATGTTGCCTTCCAGACCCAGCCACTGGTTCATAAAGAACGTGCCGCCGGTGTTCCAGCCATTGGCGCCCACCCGGCTCCCGACACCTTCATCCAGGCTGGTGTAGGTGTATCCACCTGTCAACTCAGCCTTGGGCATCAGCTGCGCCCAGGCGCTGGATGCGCAAACCGCCAGCGCGATTACCAGAATGCTCTTGTACTTAAACATTTTGTATTTTTCTCCTGACAACAAAATTTTTCCCCCCGGTCTTGCATTGGGGAGTAGTTTCCCGTGTGCAGGAGAACTTGACCAGATTACCTGCGTCATAGACCGACAAGGACTAGGTGCGACACCGTCGTACATGTACGTCCGGCTGTGGGCGGTCTTCCCGCTGTGGGTTTGAAAAACGGCTGGTGTCCGCAGTTTAGGCCCTGATTATCAAGGCGATGGCGGAAACCGAGGCTGATCAGCCTCCGGCCCACGGCTTACTTAATTAGTCGGTTCCGATCTGGAACCACCTTCGGATTGGAACTACGGCTGGCTGCTGTTGCCTTCGGAGGACCGTCTTGAGGGAGCGCCCGGTCTTTTCAGCTCTGCCGCACGCCGGGCCGCTTCCGCTGCCAGTTGCTTTTTGCCCTGCGCAGCGTAAGCCTGCTGCAGCAACTCGAACGCCTCGGCGCTGGGGTGCTGCTCAGTAAGGCCCTTAAGCTGGCCGGCAGCATCGGCGTATTTCCTTTGTGCCAGTAGCACCCGCCCCAACTCCAGTTGGGCGTCGCTGTCGTTGGAGTTCACCAGCAGGGCGGCTTCGAGCTGATCCTCCGCTTTAGAGGGGTCGCCCAGTCGCAGGTAAGCTTTGGCCAGCAGGACCCGTGCCGGCAACTGCTCGGGCAGGAGGCGCAAGCTGGCTTCCAAAGCCTCGCTGGCGCCGGCAAAATCGCCCACGGCAAATAACGCCTGGCCCTGGTAGAAGGCGCTGGTCGAATCATTAGGGCGCAACTGCCGTGCCTTGCCCAGGTCGGCTGCCGCCTGCCGATACTCTCCCGCTTTCAGCTCCAACTCGCCGAGTTGGGAAAAAGCCAGGGCTGAGGTTTTGTCCCTCTCCAGCACTTGCTTCAGCAGGGCACGCGCCTGGTCAATGTGGCCGCGATCGCTCTCCAACAGGGCATCGTGCAGCAGGTTCTCCTCCTCTATTTTGTCCTTAGGGTCGGGAAGCTGGGCGTTGGCTGCGTTCAGTTTTCCGCCGTTCGCGCCTTCCTGGTGCTGGGAAAGAAGTGCCTGCAATTTCTGCTGCGGCGGTGTAGAGGAAGAATAAAGGTTGTGCAGCTCCTGCGGATCGGAGCTTAGGACGTAGTATTCCGACCGCGGCGCCTGAATCAGCTTGCCCTGCTCGGCACGAACACAGCGCAGCGGCGCCCAACCGAAGTGCAGGGGATAGTCGGTTTCACCAAACAGCGGACGCTCGCCTTCCTGAGCCGTGCCGGCGAGCAGAGGCTGCAGCGAGGCGCCGTCCATGTGCTCGCTGGTGGATATGCCCAGCAGCCCCAGCACCGTGGGAAGAATGTCGATGGTTCTTACCTGGGCGCTGACCACCTTCCCTGCCTCGCGCTGCTGCGGCATTTTAATAATGAGCGGCACGTGCAGGGTGGCGTCATAAAGAAAGATGCCATGAGTATTTTCCTTGTGCTCGCCCAGGCCTTCCCCGTGGTCTCCCACCAGCACAATCAGCGACTTGTCGTACCAGCCACGGCGGCGAAGGTAGGCCAGGAAATCACCCAGGGCGTGGTCAGCATAGGCGATCTCGCCGTCATAAAGGTTCTTCCGGTATATCTCGGAATAAGGCGGCGGCGGCTCATAGGGGTCGTGGGGATCGTACAAGTGGACCCAGAGAAATCTGGGAGCAGCAGAAAGTGTGGTCAGCGACTGCTCGGAGTGGGGCCGGTCCAGCCACTTCTCCGCGTGCTGCACCACCTCCATTCCGCGCCGTTCTTCTACGTCCCAGTGGCCTTTGCCGGTATGTGGCGGGAAATTGTCGTAGTAATCGAATCCCTGGTCGAAGCCCGGGGCCAGCGTCTTGGAATCGAGCACCACCGCGCCGATGAAGGCGGCAGTGGCATAACCGTGCTTCTGCAGCAGAGCTGCCCAGGTGACATGCGTGGCCGAAAGCGCCACCCCGAAGTCCGTTACTCCATGAGAACTGGGATACAAGCCCGTCAGGATGCTGGCATGGGAACTGTTGGTAACGGGAACAGGGGTGAAGGCATTGGCGAAGCGAATGCCGTCCCTGGCCAGGCCATCCATGGCGGGGGTTTTCACCCCGGAGTAGCCATAGCAGCCGACATGATCGGACCGCAACGTATCCACCGTCACCAGGAACACGTTGGGAGGAGCGCCCGCCGGTTTGTCTGCCGCCGAAACCCGAATAACTAGAAGAAGAAACGAGAGGCAAAGCGCCTTTTTCATGAAAACAGGATCCCGGAATACAGGTGTGCGCAAGCTCCGATACGGAGAGTGACACTAATTGTAGCTCAGGAGTGGTGTCGCGTTAGGAGCACCGAGCTAGCGCATTTCGGCCAGCGACAGGCGCAGCTTGTGGGTGGCGCGGAAAAGAGTGTTCTTCACCGTTCCTTCACTGGTCTTGAGCATGTCCGCCACGGTGCGCAGCTTCAGGTTGTGATAATGCTTCAGCTCAAAAACCATGCGCTCACGGGGCGAAAGCCCCTGCAGCGCTCGTACGATCTGCCGGCGCAGTTCCTTCCCGCGCAAGCAACGTTCCGGATCGGCGGAGGGGTGGCCGTCAGGCAGGTACTGCACCAGCTCTGTTTCCTCGCCTTCCTGCGAAACCACTACGCTCACCTGCCTCTGGTGTTTCTGGCGCTTGCGCAGGTAGTCGAGGCACACGTTGGTAGTGATGCGGTGAATCCAGGTATAAAACGAACACTCGAAGCGGAACCCGCCCAGGCTCTGATAAGCGCGCAGAAAAGTGTCCTGGTAGACGTCCTGGGCGTCGCTCTCGGAGGCGGTGATGCGCAGCGCCAAGCGGAGCACGGGCTGGTCGTAGCTGCGCACCAGTTCCTCGAAGGCTGCGGAGTTCCCCCGCTGCGCCTCGCGCACTAAGGTAATGTGGTCCAGGCTTGGAAAAGCGGCCGTCTTATCCGCCGGCGCGGGAAAAACTGGCCGGCTGGAGCCGCAAGCCAGTGTTCCCCGGTCCGAATTGGCATTGGGCGAAAGCATGTGTCAGCTCGCCGCCGCCTCGCCATCACCGCCTAGCCGGCGATGGACTACCAGAAGCGCCACATCGTCGGCGCGTGGCTGGGTGGCGGCAAAATCCTGGGTCGCGCCCAGTACCGAGAACAAAATCGCGCCGGCCGAATTGCTGCCAGCGGTGCGCGCCGCCTCCGCCAGTCGTTCTGGCTGGAAATCTTCACCGCTGCCACTCCGGCATTCCACCACTCCATCGGAATAGCCGATGAAAGTTTCTCCTGGAGCAAGCGTGGCATGGCCGTTGCTAAAAACCGCTCCCGGTACCGCGCCCAGCAGCGGGCCTCCCGTACTTAGAGGTTCTAACTGTCCCTGCGCTCGCAGCAGCAAAGGATCAGGATGTCCGGCATTGCAGTAAACCAGCTCACCTGTACGAGAATCCAAACAGCCGATAAACAGCGTGACCAGCGGCGGCTCCGGCCGCAGGGTGAAGAGATGGGAGTGAATGGCGTCTGCGATGCGCGCCGGGTCCGGGCAAGAAACGGCAAGAATGCGGATCAGCCCGGCAATGTGCGTAAACCACATCCCGGCATAAAGGCCTTTGCCGCAGATGTCGCCAATGGCGAAGACCGTGCGGTCGCCCACATCGAATGCGGTCAACACATCACCGGTCACGTGCTGGGTGGCGAAGCTCTCGCCTGCGATTTCGAATTCGCCGCGCCGGAGAAGCCGCGGACCGGTGAGCTTGCGCTGCACCTGGGCGGCATCCGAGAGCGCCCGCTGCAGGGCGTCGCGCTGCCGGTTCAAGCCGGCGACTTCCTCCTCCAGCGCGCGGTTGCGCGCCAGCAGTGCGTCGGAGGCGGACGTGGCATTTTGCGCGTGCGCAGCGATTGTGCCGCGCAGCCCCCACGCTCCATGCGGGAAGCGACGATTTGACCTGCCGCGTCCTTCCGCCAGCCTGTTCACCGTTGCCTCCCTAGGGCGGCGCCTTGCAGCGCCGGGGTTGGATTAGACTCAATTCTTCAATTCACAAATTTGTAGCCCATCCCGTGCACGGTCAGAATGAAACGCGGCTCCTCCGGCTTGGGCTCAAGCTTCTGCCGCAAGCGCACGATGTGCGCATCCACGGTGCGCGTGGTGGGATAGCGCTCGTAGCCCCATACATCTTCCAACAGACGGTCGCGAGTCACGGTTTCGCCAGGATGCGACAGGAAATACTTGAGAAGCTCAAATTCCTTGGCCGAAAATTCCACCGGTCTGCCCGCGCGAATCACCCGGCAACTGCGCACATTCACTTCCACGTCGCCGAAGCTGTAGCTCTCCTGGTCCTTAGCCGCGCCTTGAGCCCGGCGCAGCACAGCCTTTACCCGGGCCAGCAGTTCGCGGATGGAGAATGGCTTGGTGACGTAGTCGTCGGCGCCTAGTTCCAGCCCCACCACCTTGTCCACCTCCTGGCCGCGCGCGGTCAGCATAATGATCGGCAGGGCCGGCTTTTTCACTTTGAGCTGCTTGCACACATCCAGGCCGCTCATGCGCGGCATCATGACGTCGAGCACCACCAGGTCGGGCGAGTCCTTCAGCGCGCGCCCCAGACCCTCGACACCATCGGCGGCGGTGATCACGTCATACCCTTCAAACTCGAAATTGTCGCGAAGACCGGAGACCATCGCGGGCTCGTCTTCCACAATCAGGATTCTGGTCATCTTGGGGCCTCCCGCCCGTTCCTTTTCTGCCACGCCCTGCGGTGTGCTCATCTGGCGCCTCCTTACTGAACCGCAACTGCCTTGGCCTCCGCCACTTCCTTGTTCACAGGCAGGGCGATTACAAACTTGCTTCCATGCCCCGGCGTACTTTCCACGGAGACGTCGCCGCCATGCGCCTCCACAATGTGCCGCACCAGCGACAGGCCCAGCCCGCTTCCCTTGGTGTTGTGCACCAGCGGGTCGCCGACGCGGTAAAACTTCTCGAAGATTTTGTGCTGCTCGGGGCGCGAGATGCCGATGCCGTGATCCACCACCTCCAGCTTCACCGAGCCGTTTTCGCGATACAGATTCACACCCAGATATTTTTCCTGCTGCGAATACTTGAGCGCATTGTTGACCAAATTGAGCAGGGAGCGCGCGATGGCCTCGCGATCCACGCGCATGGGCGGCAGATCCTCGGCAATGCGCTCTTCGAATTTGAAACCGTGCTGCTCGATCTGGTAGCGGTAGGATTCCAGCGTGTTGCGCACCAGTTCGGCGATATCGGTCTCGCGGAACTCATATTCCTTGCGCCCCGCCTCGATACGCGAGAAATCCAGAATGTTGTTGATGAGCGCCGTGAGCCGCTCGCTCTCCTTGCGGATGATGCGGTAGTACTCCTCGCGTTTTTCCTGGCTGGTCAGGCGTCCCAGTTCCAGAGTTTCAGCATAGAGCCGGATGAGCGAGAGCGGCGTGCGCAGCTCGTGAGAAACGTTGGAGACGAAGTCCGATTTGAGGCGCGCCAGCGCCATTTCACGAAGAACGTTGCGATAAGTGATTAAAACGCCGCCGGCCAGCAGCAGGGAGAGGCCGCCGAAAATTAAAAACTCCATGCGGATGAAGGAGTGGCCCATGGCGGCCAGGGTGGTGCCGCGCAACTTCATGCCCAGCACCAGGCCGGAGAAGACGCCTTCCATGGTGCGCTCTACTTCCGGCTTGCCGCCGTCCCAATCCGCGCAGGCCGCCAAAACCTCGTAATTGCCCTTCAGGTGCACCATCACCCCGGTGCGGTTGCTCCCTTTCTCCTCCGTGAAGTTACTTGCCATCAAACTGTTCAGTATCTTGGGAAAAAACTGGTCGCGGAGGTATTCGGGGTCGAAGACGAAGCCGCCCATCGCGGCCTCCTGCCCCGCCTTCTGCGGCACGACGAAATAAACCACTGACTCATAGAGATACCTGTCTCCCCGCCGCACCTTGTTGCCGTCGTATATGGCCGGCGGCTTGCCTTCCGCCTCCATTTCGCGAAGCCGCTTCACGATGGGTTCGTATTCCGGCTTGATCCAGGAAACCATGTGCGGCAGTTCGTCTGCTTCTGTACGAAAATCCGGA
Organism: Terriglobales bacterium; assembly: GCA_035702725.1. Lineage (GTDB taxonomy): Bacteria > Acidobacteriota > Terriglobia > Terriglobales > Acidobacteriaceae > JAICWP01. The sequence continues at coordinate 6,464 of DASSQB010000208.1, forward strand.
TCGCTCATGCGGTCTTGCCGTGAGTTAAATAGCAACCCCGTCTCGGGGCTGTAATAGAAGACGTGAGCCACGTAGGGATATTTCTTGAGTATGGCGTCCAGGTCATCCGAGCAGGCTCCCTTGGGCTGGGGGAAATCCTGCCGCACCTTATCCACCAGAGCGTAGCCCTTCTCGTTGATGTGTTTCTCGGTGATGGCCAAGGTTTCGGAGAAATCCCGCTGCATCAGGGCTTCTATGGCGTGGTCGCGGTGAATTTTCTCCAGCTGCACAATGTTGACGATAATGAGAGCAGCGGCGGGCAGTACTACCGCTAACTCCAGCGTCAGCAGCATTCGAGTCCGCTCGTTCCAACGCCAGCGTTTTTTCATTGCACGCTCCTGCCCGGTCTGTCCCCTGAGCTCGGTCACCGGCTAAACCATACTGTAAAGCCGTTCCCGCTATGTCAACCGCTAGTAAAAACGTGTAAAAAGTTGTGAAATGCAGCTCGCCCGGCCTATGGTCCGTAGAACGCAGGCCGCGCCTGAAGGGGTACTGGCGATGGGCCGGGGTCGGCGGGGAGGGGCCGGACCCGCCAAAGAGGGCCTCCGCCGACGAAAATTTAGCCTCAGCGGGATGAGATTTCCGCCTGTATCGTTATAGAGTTCCAGGAGTATACGTCTGAACGGCCAGCCCCTCACCGGGCTTGCCGGGATGCGGAGCCGTTATTACTGAAGGCAGCCACCGCCGTGCTCGTTTTGAGCAGGAAGCCATGCCTCACGCTCGCTCTTTGTGGCGAACGGCGTTGCGGCTGTGTCAAAGGCAGGAATCGGCCGAGGACTTGGTGCAGGAAACCATGTTGCGGGCTTGGAAATCGTTCGACCAGTTCCAGGCGCAGACCAACTGTAAGGCCTGGCTGTTCACCATACTTATGAACCTGTGGACCGAGCACCATCGCAAACCGTGGGTTCGTCATGAGTCACCAGCCCTGGAGGAATTCGAGTTCGACCAGCAGGCAATTGCCTCCAACTCTGATGACCGGGTCTTCCTGCACGAGGTCCTGGCCTGCATTGATCATTTGCCCGAAGAGCAGCGCTGTGTGCTCCTGCTGTCGGTAGTGGAAGGCCTGGCGCTGCGGGAAATTGCGGAAATATTGAAGATTCCGATGGGAACTGTAATGTCGCGCTTGGGCCGAGCCCGAGCCGCGCTGCGCCAATCCATGCGCCCCAACCCGGGCGTGATGCCAAGCGCCAGAGAACAAAAAATATGCGATGCCATGAAGCCGAAGGGCTGTTAGCGCCCCAAATTTCTGAAAGTCTCGACGCCGCCACCCAGGGTGAGCTGGCGTTGCACCTCGACTCCTGCCCCGCCTGTCGCGCTAAACTGCAGCGGGAATACGAACTGGACCGTCTAATTACCACGGCAGTTAGCGCAGGAACACCGCCCGCCGACACCCTGGTGGGGCGTATCGAACAAAGGCTGGGCAGCCGGCGGCCTTTCCTCCTGCAGTGGCGATGGCCGGCCTTTGCCGGCGCTGCCACCATGGTTTTGCTTTTCGCCCTCGCGCTTCCCCGCTTCACCTCCCACGATCCCATGCACCTGCTTTGCCTGGATGCGGTGGACGACCATCGCAGCGAAGTCCTGCAGCGCGAGCCCCGGACCTGGCATACAGGCGGCGACATCAGCGGCCTGGTCCAGCGCACCGTGCCCGGCGCCCAGGTGCCTCAGGCCGTTGCCGGCCTCTCTCTGCAAAAGGCCCGGATTTGCGAACTGCTGCGAGCCCCCGCTCTTCACTTGGTCTACGGCAGCGGCGCCCAGCAAGTCTCCGTCTTTGTGATGCTGCCCCAGGACCTGCCCTCCGGTTCCCTCCCGCATCCAACACCCCCCACCCGCCTGCACGAGGAGAACGACTCCGGCATCGCCGTTGCCTCGTTTGCCGGCAAAGGTCTCGCTGTGGTCGTCGCAGGCAGTCCCGACCTTGCCCCGGATGTCGCCGGCCAATTAGCACTTTCACTTTAGGTTGACATTTGTTTCGCCGCTTGTCTGAACCCGCCCACCGCGCGCGTTTGTGAATTTTGCGTCATCACGGATGAAAACTTCCGCTCCTTCCGTTTTACACACTTGAAGCTCACATGCAATTCCAATTGAGCTCCAAGCTCGCCGCGAATCTGCCGGTCCAATCCCGCGGCGCAGGACGGACACCATGGCAACAGCGGTCAGGGCCCCGGCAGTAGAAGGCGGCAGCGAACTGCTGCTGGTCAATGCGGCGCGCGGAGGCGACGTCGAGGCTTTCGGCGAACTGGTGAAGCGCTACGATCGCCAGGTCTTTCGCGTGGTACGGCACCTGACGGAGAACCCCCAGGACGCCGAAGACATCGTGCAGGAAGCCTTCGTCAAAGCCTTCTGCAACATCAAGTCGTTTGAAGGTCGGTCAGCGTTTTGTACCTGGCTGATTCGCATCGCAGTGAACGAGGCTCTGGGGAGGATTCGCCACCGGCAGAAGTTTCCTCACACCCCGCTGGAATTCACCACCTCCGACGACGAGACGGTATTTGAGCTGCAGATTGCCAGTTCCGCGGCCAGCCCCGAAGATCTGTGCAACGATGGGGAAATGCGGCGGGCGCTGGCCCGGGCCATTCACCGGCTGCGCCCACGGCTACGTGCGGTGTTTGTGTTACGGGATGTGCAGGGCATGTCGGCGCAGGAAACGGCGGAAATACTGCGCATTACGGTGGGCACGGTTAAAGCGCGGCTCTTCCGCGCCCGCCAGCGCCTGCGGCAGATGCTGGCGCCCTACGTTGCCACCCTCGACGAGCGCTCCCGGGGCATAGCCGCCCGCGGCACCGCCGCCGGCGTTCAGTAATAGAGGCCTTCAGTACACCAGCGGAAAAGCAGGTCCTTCGCTGCGCTCAGGATGACAATTGCTCTGTCTTTCTTTGTGCTTCCAGAACACGAGGGTTTTAGTGTAAAGACCAAAATGAGGGCGCGGCCGAAGCCGCGCCCATCTGAGAACCGAGAACTGCTTCTACGGCGCTTCAATCAATTCCATCTTCCCGTCCTTGGTGCGGTGCAGCACCATCACCTTGCCGTTCGGATCGCGGAAGACAAACACATCCTGATCGCGGAACTGGGCTTCCTTCACCGCCTCCTCCAGGGTCAGCGGGCGCATGGACACGCCGTTGCGCGAGCGCACAATGTGAGGCTCGCTGGCGCGCGGCGCAGCCGGATAGTTGTGCGCTACCAGCGGCACCGCGGTTTCAGCCGAGGCGCCCACGGCAATGCGCAGCTCCTCCTGCCCTCCCTGCCCATTCCACTTGTCTTTGGGGTGGCGCTTTTTGGTCCGCCAGCGGGCTTTGTATTTCACCGCCTGCTGCTCGATTCGCTCCATGGCCGCGCCAATGGCGGCCAGCATGTCGGCCGCTTCCGCCAGGCCGACCAGGGAATGATTGCGCGGGTTGATGGTGATTTCCGCCTTGTGGCGATGCTTCTCCACCGTCAGTATCACCTTGGTTTTGAAATTGTCGCCGAGGATTTTTACGATTTTAGCTAATGCGGTTTCTACTTCTTGTCGGATGCGGGGAGTGATTTCGAACTGCCTGCCGGTGTATTCCACGTTCATCGACCGCCCCTCCTGATCGGAATACCTACAGTTGCCGGGAAACAGCTACTGCACTAGCTTTTCACTCTGCGCTGGTGGGTGCTCGGGATGCGCATGTCCTCCCGATACTTCGCGACCGTGCGGCGAGTGACCTGGATACCCTGCGACTGGAGGATGCGGGTGATCTGCTCGTCGGTCAACGGCCTGGCGGGATCTTCTTCCTCGATGAGCTTCTTGACCCGGCGTTTCAGGATGAGCAGCGAGGTGCCGCCGCCCTCCGGGCCATTCACGCTCTCGCTGAAGAAATAACGGAGCTCGAAAACGCCCTGCGCTGTGTGCGTGTACTTGTTGGCCACGGCGCGGCTGACGGTGGAGGGATGCACTCCGATTTCCTCCGCCACTTCCTTGATCATCATGGGCTTGAGCTGGTCTATGCCCCGTTCCAGGAAGTCGCGCTGGCGTCCGATAATGGCGTAACAAACTTTCAGGATGGTTTGCTTGCGCTGCTCGATGTTCTTGATCAGCTGGATGGCGGACTTGTAGCGCTCCTTCACATAGTTGCGCACGTCCTTTTCCGCGGCACCGCGCTGCAGCAGGCGGCGATAGGCGGGATTCAGCCGGAGCTGCGGCACGTCGTCTTCGTTCATGAGGACGATCCACTCGTCTCCCTGCTTCACGAAAGCCACGTCCGGCTCGATCAGCCGCGGCTCGGTTTTGTTGTAGCGCTGCCCGGGGCGGGGGTCGAGTGTCTTGATGAGTTCCACCGCTTGCATCACCGCCTCCAGGGGACGGCTGATGGCGCGGCCAATTTCCTTGTACTGCTTGCTCTGCAGTTCGCGCAGGTGCTTGTCCACGATCGCGACGGCATCCGAAACCAGTTGCGTGGCGGCAGCCGATTCGCCGTTTTTGAGCTGCTTGTGGTCTTCCGCCTGATGCTGCAATTGCACCAGCAGACATTCGCGCAGGTCGCGGCTGGCTACACCCACCGGGTCCAGGTGCTGCACCAGTTCAATCGCTTCTTTGAGAGCCGCAGCGTCAAACAGCGAAGGACCCCGGTTTTCAGGCTGCACAGCCGCGGGTTCAGCCACCGCGGTCGCTGTGGGGGCGTCGGATGCCTGGGGCGAGACAGCGGTAGACTCCTGCGCATCTTGCGCCGGAATCTCATGCGAAATCGGCTCACTATGCGCCGCCGAAGCTGCCAGTTCTGGAACGCTTCCGTTCCCGCTGGCCCCGCTCGCTCCATTCCGCGTGGGCGAGATCGCACCCGCGGCTGGCAAGCGCGCCGCTGACAGCAATTCTTCGTCGGTCGCGATCAGATAGCCGTCTTCATTCAGGTTCCCGATCACCAATTCGGCTGCCGCCGCCACCTCCGGGCGCACGGGTAGGGAGCCCAACTGCCACATCAGGTGGTCAGTCAGGGTGGATGGCCGCGACAGGAAATTCTCAAAGGAGGGCTTTTCGACCGACTCCATCTCGCTCTGGCTGCGGTATCCGGGATCGAGATAATCCTGAAAAAAGGAGCCAAAATCTATTTCGTCGAAGGGGTCTTTCTTTTCCGCCTGGACGATGGGTTCGTCGGCCGCCGCCACCCGCTCACGGTCCTCCTCCTTGCTGGCTACCTCGTCCAGCAGCGGAACCGTAGAATCCATCTCCTCCAGAACCGGGTTCTCAACGATCTCGGCATTGATCATGTCCTTGAGCTCAAGCTTGTTGAGCGCAAGCACGCTGACCATCTGCACCAAGCCGGGCGTCAGAATCTGCTTCTGCGTGACCTTCAGGTTCAGTTTTGGCTGGAGTAACACCATAGCGGCCCAAAATCGGCTAAGTTCAGATTACACCCATTCGAGGCTCCCACCCAAGAGGTTGGCAAGCAAAATGCGTGACCTACGTAACCCTTGATTTTCAATATGATAAGAATTCCCCGGTCGGCTCTTTCCACTTTTCACAGTTTCCGGGGTTACTCAGATGTAACCCTGAGACGGGTTTGTCTGCCGCCAGCTCCACCTACACCAGGGAGAAACTCTCTCCCAAGTACACCCGCCGCACCTCCGGATCGCTGCCCAGTTGTTCCGGGGTGCCGGTGCGGAAGATGCGGCCTTCGTTGATGATGTAAGCGCGGTCGGTAACGGAAAGGGTCTCGCGCACGTTGTGGTCGGTTACCAGGATGCCGATGCCGCTGGATTTGAGGTCAAAGATGATTTTCTGCAGGTCGAGCACGGCAATGGGGTCAATGCCGGAAAAAGGCTCGTCCAGCAGGATAAAGCTGGGGGAAATGCACAGGCTGCGAGCTATTTCCACGCGCCGGCGCTCGCCCCCGGAGAGGGCATAACCTTTGTTCTTGCGGATGACCCCCAGGCCCAGTTGCTCGATCAGGCGCTCGGTCTTCTCCCGGCGCTCGTGCCACGACATGGGTTGCGCTTCCAGCACCGCAAGAATGTTCTCCTCCACTGTCAGCTTGCGGAACACCGAGGCTTCCTGGGGCAGGTAGCTTATGCCGTAATGGCGGGCCCGCAGATACATGGGCACGCGCGTGATCTCTTCCCCGTCCATCAGGACCCGGCCTTCGTCGGGAGGGGCAAGGCCCACCACCATGTAGAAGGTTGTAGTCTTGCCGGCGCCGTTGGGGCCGAGGAGGCCGACCACTTCGCCCTGCTCGATGTTAAGGCTGACGCCGTTCACGACCCTCCGGCCGCGATACGACTTACAAACTTCCTGGGTGGAGAGCGTATGCATTTACTTCGTCACTCTTGACTGAGCGATGGGGGGAGAAGGCGCGCTTTCGACCAGCACCCTATCATCGCGATTATAGAAAGTCAACGAATCGCCCTGCACGGTGCCGCGTTCGGCATCGAAAATGCTCG
>DASSQB010000209.1:0-2081 GCA_035702725.1 Terriglobales bacterium
GCCAGCGCCAGTTCCAGGCCACCGCCGAAGGCGTTGCCGTGAATGGCCATGACCACGGGCTTGGGACAGGCTTCGATGGCCGGCAGCAGAGAAAGCAAGCCTTCCGTGCGCGGCGCCTCGCCCGACATAACCCTTTGAAACTCGTGAATGTCGGCGCCGGCCACGAAGGTGCGGCCGCCGCCAATCACGACCACCGCATGAACACGTTTATCCGCTTCCGCCTGGTGGAGCGCCTGCGCCAGCCCTTCGATCACGCCCGGGCCCAGCGCGTTCACGGGCGGGTTATTAATGGTGAGGACGGCGACGTCGCCTTGCTGCGTCAGTTGCACTAATTCGCTCATAATGAGTCTCGTTGGTGGACTATAAGGCAACAGCCCAGCAACAAGCAAAGGCGGCGGAGTGATGGCGGGCAGCGAGGTGGCCAGGTGGTTCGCGAAAATTGCGGAAAGCGCAAGGTCTCTCGACTCGGGCTTGTCTCGCAAACTCGACGCGCCCTCGCTCGGGATGACAGATGCAAGCGCCCGTTAGTTGTGTAGCCATCAATAAAGTAGAATCGTGGGCATGGTAAAGCGCGCACCGGCGCGGCGGCGTCCGCGCAAAGCCAAGGCAGGCAGCAAAGGGCTGGCCGCGGGCGAATGCCGGCTGGAGAAACTGGAAGGATCGGCCCGCAGCGCCGCCGACCTGGTCGAAAAAACCGGCGGCTGCGTGGTTGGCACCTACAAGGAGCCACTGGGCGGGCACCCGGTGCTGCTCTCTATTTTGCCCATCGGCGCCATCGAACCCACGCCGTTTCAGCGCGACCTTTCCGACACGCACCACAAGCGGCTGGCGGACGTCATCAACCGCACCGGACGCTTCCTTGATCCTGTGATTGCTGTAGCCGCTCCGAACGGCAATGGCTTCTGGACCCCCAACGGACGGCATCGCCTGGAAGCCATGCGCAGGTTGGGCGCCAAATCCATTGCGGCTTTAATTGTCGCCGAGCCGGAAGTGGCCTGGCAGATCCTGGCCCTGAACACCGAGAAGGCGCACAACCTGAAAGAAAAATCGCTGGAGGTGATTCGCATCTACCGTGGACTGCTGGAGGAGGATGGTTCGCGGACGGAGTCACAATTTGCCTTCTATCTTGACGAGGCGGCGTTCGTGACGCTGGGCGTGTGCTACGAACGGGTGCCGCGTTTCGGCGGCGGCGCCTACCATTCCATCCTGCGGCGGTTGGAGACGCTGAGCGATGAGCCCTTGCGCGGCGCCATCAAGGTTCACGAGAAGCGCGCCGGCATGGTGCTTGACCTGGAGGAAAAGGTCGCGGCCGTAGTGAAGAAATTGAAAGAGCGCGGCCTGGTCAGCCCGTATTTGCGGTCGTTCGTAGTGGCGCGCATCAACCCGCTGCGGTGGATTAAGGGCGAGCCGCCCGAATTGGAAGAAGTTCTGAAAACCATGCGCGAGCGCGCGGCCAGGTTCAACACCGAGAAGATCAAACCCCAGGATCTGGCGGGCGCGGCCGGGCCGCCGGATGAGGAAACGTAGCCCCGGGACACCTCGTACTATGGCGTACAGACTGAGGGCACTTTGACTGCGGGCAGCGCGGGTTTCCCATTTTTCTCTAGCAGAGCGTTGAATGCCGCGATCTCGTGCTGGTTCAAATCCTGCCAGCGCGTCAGCGAATGGTTCAGACTGTCACATTCTTCTTGCGCCGCCGAGTACAGAGTCTGAGCCGGGCGAGAGTCGCCGGTGCCGGCCATCGTAAGTAACCGGCCCAAATCGCGGTTCAGCGGCCCGAAGCCGGGCGCTTCCGGTTTGCCGTCCTCCAGCGCGGACAGCGCGTCATCCAGCTTTTTAGCGGAATCGGTGGCTTCTTTCGTGGTTAAGCCTTTCTGATCCTCAGACAGTGCAGAATGCGCCGCGTGCGCCTGCTGCCACGCTTCGTAACTGGCATTCATGGCCTGCGCCAGCTTTCGCTCGAGCGCCAGTTGCGCCTGCATATCTCCTAGGGAGGCATGCACGCGCGGATCGGGCCGCACGGTGAGCGGTTGCCGATACTCCTGGCCGTTTACTGTGAGCACCACTTCATATTGGCCCGG
>DASSQB010000210.1:0-7524 GCA_035702725.1 Terriglobales bacterium
GCCTTTCAAAATGCGTTCAATGGGCTGATTGGAGGGCAGTACCCCAATCCCCAAAATCCCTCTACGCTGGGCGTGCTCTTGCCTGCCACCATCGTGCGCTTCACCCAGAACCACAAGATGCCCTATGGCATCCAGAGCAGCTTTGGAGTTGAGTTCCAGCCCTACAAGGACGCTGTGCTCAACATCAGTTACCTGCGCACCCACGGCGTGCACCTGGGTAGTTTCTTCAACATCAACCAGCCTTCGCCCAGCGGTTCCACGTTGGTACACGACTCAAAGGGCGATGTAGGGGTGAAGAATACCTTCTTCTGCCCGGTATCGGTGTGCGGGGCACCCGGCGTTCCCGGTTCGAGGAACCCGAACTATTTCACCTTTTTTGAGGCCGACTCGCGCTGGTATTCCGAATTTGACGGCCTGCTGGTCAACCTGAATAAGCGGGTCAGCCACCACCTGGGCTATGGCATCAGCTATACCTGGTCCAAGACGCTGGACGATGGGCCCAATCCCAGCTTCGTGCTCATCCCCCAGGACAGCGGCAACTTCGGCGCGGAAAAGGGCCTGTCGGCTGACGACGTGCGCCATCGCTTTGTGGGCAGCATGACCCTGGCCGGCCCCACCCACTTGAACGCCGTGCTCAACGATTTCGAGCTCTCCACCATCGTGACATTGGAGTCGCCCCACTACTTCACCAAGTTTGTGGGCTTCGATGCCAACGGCGACGGCTTCCCCCTGAACGACCGGGTGGGAATTGAGCCCAGGAACACCTTCCGCGGCGACAGCTACCAGACCGTAGACTTGCGCCTTTCCCGTACCTTCAACGTGACCGAGAAGGTGCACCTGCAGGGCATGGCCGAAGCCTTTAATGCCTTAAACAACATCAACATCCGGTACTTCAACACGGTGTATGGAGCGCCTGACTTCATCCCCGCCGGGACACCGGGAACCTTCCTCGACGGCTCGCCCAATCCGGGATACGGAACGCCGCGCGCCGTCTTCAACCCGCGCCAGATTCAGCTGGCATTGCGGGTCACCTTCTGAAGCGATAGCGAATTCGGTGGAGACGTAAACCAATTATGTCTCCACCGCAAACTTTTCTGTTGGGTGGGATGCCTGCAGTTCCGATCTGGCACGGACTCGCCCAATTCGGTCAGAAACCTTTGCGGAGCGAGACCTTCTGACTCCTGATCCAGTCGTATAACCCCAACGCAGGCATTGGCTTAGCTGCAGGGATTAGTCCCTACGGGCTTGGCATGGCAGTTGCATTCGGGGCCGCCGTGGAGTCCGCCCATGGAGCTGCAAATCGTCTGGCGCAATCCCCAGCCCGTCCGCCACATTCAGCGCTGGGAATCGGTCGAAAAGGCTGCCGATAAAAGCGTTTATGTGGTTCAGGAATACGTGCTGGATGGCGCGAACGGCGACGGCTACTGGGCCACCGAATGCGAACTGCAGGTTATCCGCGGGGGCAGCGCGGCTTAAGCAGGGCACGGTTGCCCCAAAAAGCCTGAAAACCCGTGCCGGAAGCGGATTTCCGAGGTATACTACCTGCTCGATCGGCCGTAAAAACTTCTCCCTCGAGACAACTTGGACCTATCCCCCGGGTTCCAATAAAGTGGGCCGAGCAGTAAGACGAGTATGGAAGCCAGTTGTTCCACCGCCACCGCATTCACTCACGCCTGTAGCCTTAAGCGAAACAACGCATTGACCGCCATACTATGCGGCGCCGTTCCGGCTCTGCTGCTGGCTTTGTACGCCCCGCCAAGCCCGCGGCAGTGGCTGATTGGGCTAGCGATCGGGCTGGTGTGGGCCAATGCGTTTGAGTACTTCTACCATCGTTATCTGCTGCACCACACGCGGGGCACGCTGGGCAAGGGCCACATCCTGCATCACATTACTTCGGGAAAAGAAAATGAGGTGGAGCATCTGACGTTTGGGGAGTCGCCACTGTACGTAGCGCTTTTGTTCGGCACTAACGGCTCGCCCGTCGCCCTCGCCGACTTGCTCTGGCGCTTTCCCCTCGCCCCCGGCATCCTGCTCGGCTTTACCGCCTACTTTATTGCCGTGGAAGAGATCCACTGGCGCATCCACCTGGGCGGATGGCTGCCGCCTGTGCTACGCGCCGCCATTCCCTATCATCTCGACCACCACGACATTCCTGAAGGGCGCTACAACGTATTTTTCCCCTTGTTCGATCTGCTGCTTGGAACCGCTGAGTCCACCTCAGCGGCCGCCCCCATAATGCGCCCCAGGCCGCGGCGAAACATCTGGCGCGCGTTGCAGGAAGAAGCCTTGCTCTATACCTGGATTATCGGCATGGCGGTATTTGTCCGCTTCTTCTGCGGCACCTCCACCAAGCCCTGAGCAGCGGTTGATCCGACATGACTGAAGTTAAGGTGACGTTCTCCCGTGGAGAGCCCACGCGGGCGGGGGCGCCCGCGCCACAAAGGCCTACGTACGCTAGAAGCGGGGCGCTACGCGGGCGAGGGCGCCCGGGCCACAAAGGTTGGGAGGGCGAGATGCCGGCGCTACGCCGCCCACATCCGTTAAGATCTGTGCAAATCCGTGGCTGTGAAGTTAAGTGACCTGAGAAGTTCCCAGGGCGTGCTGAATCGCGGAGACGATGGCATCCGCCAGGCGCTGCATGCGGGTTTCATCCTCCGCTTCTACCATCACGCGGGCCAGCGCCTCGGTGCCGGAATAGCGCACCACCACGCGCCCGTTGCCATCCAGTTCCTTCTCCGCGGAGTTGATGGCCGAGGCCACGGCGGGAATCTCCATCAGCGGCTTCTTTTCGCGCACGCGCACGTTCTTGATGGTCTGAGGAAACACCTTCAGGTCGGCCACCAGATCGGCCAGCGGCTTGCCGGCGCGGGCCATTACCTGGAGCACGCGCAGGGCGGTGAGCAGGCCGTCACCCGTGGTGGCATCGCCGTCGCGAAAGATGATGTGCCCGGACTACTCTCCGCCCAGCGTGCTGCCATGCTTGAGCATCTCTTCCAGCACATACTTGTCGCCCACAGGCGCGCGCAGCATGCGGATGCCGGAGCGGCGCAAGGCAATTTCCAGCCCCATGTTGGACATGGTGGTGGCCACCACCAGCGAGCCCAGCAGCGCGCCGCGAGCCTGCATTTCGCGGCCTACCAGCAGGAGGACAGCGTCGCCGTTCACCACCCGTCCGGCGGCGTCGCTGAAAAGTGCGCGGTCGGCGTCGCCATCAAAGGTGATGCCCAGGTCATACCGCCCGGGCTCAGCCGCGACCGTTTTGGCCACGGTTTGGGGATGCAAAGCGCCGCAGTCGTGGTTGATGTTGCGGCCATCCGGCGCCCGGTGCAGAAACTTCGCTTGTACCCCCAAAGCGCGGAACACGTCGGGCGCAACCGCGGCGGCAGCGCCGTTGGCGCAGTCCACCAACAAACGCATGCTCTTCAGATCGGTGCCGGCAATCTGGCGCGCCAGCCAGTGAACGTAGTCCTCGTGCAGTTCTGTGGAGCCGGGCAGAGAGCGGAATATGGCGGCAGTCTCGGCACCGGCCGCGGCTTTGGCCGCCAGAAGCTGGAAAATTTCCGCCTCGATCTGGTGCTCAACCTCGTCGGGCAATTTGAAGCCGTCGGCAGAGAAAACCTTAATGCCATTGTCCATCCAGGGATTGTGGGAAGCGGAGATGACAATGCCGGCGCCAAAGGAATCGGTACGAGCAAGGAAAGCGACTCCGGGGGTGGTGATCACGCCCGCGCTCTTGACCTCAATGCCGGCGCTCAGCAGGCCGGCGGCCAGCGTGTTGGCGATCCACTGGCTGGATTCGCGCGTGTCCTGGCCAATCACCGCGCGCTTGTGCTGCGCGGCAGTGCGCAGGCGGTCGCCCAGCGCCCGGCCGATTGCGAATACCGTGGGCTCGTCCAGAGGATATTGGCCAGCAACGCCGCGAATGCCGTCGGTTCCAAACAGTTGTCGTGCCACGTTATTTAGTTACCTCAAATCGTTGTGCTGTGGGGAGTCTCTAACCCGCGACGGGGGAAGCGCGGGGCCGCTCAATCGCTGCGGCCAGAAGATTTTCCCACGAATACCGTAACCCGCACAGGTTGCGGATTGACCACCTGCACCAGCGGATCGGAAACAGAAACGTTGGTCGTAAAGGTATGCTGGCTCAGGAGACCGGTGGCATCCACGGGGTCGGTGAGCGCCGAGTCCACCATGTCCACCTGTCGGGCTGGGCCCGCAACCGTGATTTGCGAAGGGTCTGCCACCACGTGGGTGATGGCAAGGCCGGAAGCCAGCCGGCCTACCACTCGCGGGCGCACCTCCACCACTTTGCTTTTGCGAAAATCCAGACGAATTTGCACCTGCTCCGGATCAATATGCCTTATGCGCACTCCTACGGGCACATCCACGTTACGGCCACTCAGGGGGTAGGTGCGCTCGCCCGGCTGAGCATTGGCCAGATCAAGCCCGACATGCACACTGTTGGTGCTCATATGATCCACGATCCGCGAGGGACCGCTCAGCCATAGTTTTGCCTCCGGCGAGGATACGGAGCTGACTTCCAGATTCTGCGGCCGGCTGTGCAAGTCGATACGGGTCTCCCATAGAACTTCTTCTCCCTGGCCCTGGTAGTAGTGCGACACTCCTGCCCACAACAGAACCGCCATCAGCAGTGAAAACAGTTTCAGGCCGATGTTGTGGAACACGTAGCGGCGCAGGAAGCCCATGTCTAGCGTTCCACCTCAGGGTTGAAGCCGGACGGCGACGATTTGGAGGAAATCCCGCGCGAGGCAGGAGCCGCAGCCGGGCCGGCTTCCAGCTCTGCACCGTTAGTCATGGGTGTGGGCAACGCCGTGGCCGGCACATAGCGGTGCAAGAGCTGGCTGAGACGCTGGCGCAATTCTTCCGCCGTGAGGTCGCGTTCAATCTTGCCGCCCACGGCCAGGCTGACCGCGCCGGTTTCTTCGGAGACGACCACGGCAATGGCGTCCGTTTCCTCGGTAATGCCGATGGCGGCGCGGTGGCGAGTGCCCAACTGGTTGGAAATTACCGGATTCATGGACAAGGGCAGAAAGCACGCGGCAGCGGCAATGCGGTCCTTTTGCACGATCACAGCGCCGTCATGCAGGGGAGCGCTGGGTCGGAAGATGGTCGCCAGCAGGTCGTAGGAGAGCCTCGCGTCGAGGGGCACGCCGCTCTCAATGTGGGTGCGCAACCCGATTTCGCGTTCAATCACAATCAGGGCGCCAGTCTGGTTTTGCGAGAACAGATTTGCCGCCAGCACAATGTCGTCGTAGGCTTCTCCGGCGGCCGATTGCGAAGAACGAGCAAAGACGAAACCACGCCCCAGCCTGGCGAGCAGGTGGCGGATTTCCGGGGCGAAGACCACCATCAGTCCAAAGATGGCGTAGGGGAGAAAATTGCGCCAGATCCAGTCAATGGTCTTCAGTTCGCCCAGGCGCCCCAGCCAGAAAATCAGGGCGAGCACACCCACACCCACCAGCATAGGCGCGGCGCGAGTGCCGCGAATCAGCACCAGGAATTGGTAAATGAGCACCGCCACCAGCAGGATGTCGAGCACCGACATCAGTGACAAAGGTGGCAAGCGCCCTAAAATCTCCATCAGAACTGACCTCTTTGCTGAATACGGCGGGGAGACCCAATAACCTATTTTAGCCCAGGATTGCGGGAACTACCGTCGAGCGGGGTGACGAAAGGGTGGAGAAGGTTGAAAGGTTTCAAGGTCAGGTTTCAAGGTTTCAGAGTTTCAAAGTGTCCGGTTTCGATTTTCAAGTTTTAAGAGAGTGAATCCCTGGTGGCCGGCAACCCTGCCGCTCAATGCTGTCGGCCGTCGACCGTCGGCCTGCTTATGAGTTACTCTGCCCAGCTATGCGTGCGGTCGTACAACGGGTGAGCGGGGCTAAGGTGACGGTCAACGGGCAAATCTCGGGCCAGATTGGTCCCGGGCTGCTGGTGCTCCTGGGAGTCGGGCAGAACGATGTGGAAGCGGATGCCGGTTATCTGGCTGAGAAGATCGCCGGTTTGCGCATCTTCGAGGATGCCGAAGGCAAGATGAACCGCGCTGTGGGGGAAAGTGGTGGAGCGGTGCTGGCGGTTTCGCAGTTCACTCTCTACGGCGATGTGCGCCGCGGCAAGCGGCCGTCATTCGACGCGGCTGCCCGGCCGGAGCAGGCCCGCCGCCTCTACGAGCATTTTGTGGAGAAGGTTCGCGCCGCCGGCCTGCGCTGCGAGACCGGCCGATTCCAGGAGATGATGCAAGTGGAGCTGGTGAATGAGGGGCCGGTTACGATTCTGCTGGATTCAGAAAAGTCATTTTAAGGAGTCAGGAGTCACCAAAGGCACAAACAACCCCTCGCTGACTCCTGCCTCCTGACTACCGACTCCTGACCCCCTGTTTTAGAACCGCATCCGCAATCCTAGCCGCATCCACGCAAGCCTTCACGTCATGCGTGCGGATGATGTGCGCCCCTTTCAGTATGGCGATGGTCTCACTTGCCAGAGTGCCAAAGACCCGCTCGTCCACCGTCGCATCGCGTCCATCGCGGCGCAGGGCACGGCCGATGAAGGATTTTTTGGAGGTGCCGACCACCAGCGGGAAGCCCAGTTCGTGCAGCTCATCGAGGCGGGCGAGAAGCGGATAATTCTGCTCGAAATTTTTGCCGAAGCCGAATCCGGGATCAAGCGCGATTCGTTCCCGCTCCGCGCCTGCCTGCAAAGCCGCTTCGGCCCAGTGCTGCAGGTCTTGTTTCACAAGGGAGACTATATTCTCCGGCGGAGGCAGGCTGCGCCACTCCTCCGGGCGCCCGCGCATGTGCATGAGCACGCAGCCGCAGTTCATCTCGGCCACGGTTCCGGCCATTGCCGGATCCCAGCGAAAGGCGCTGACGTCATTCACAATTTCCGCGCCCGCTGCCATTGCTGCCCGCGCCACCTCGGCCTTGTAGGTATCAATAGAGATGATGCACTCCGGGCGGGCACGCTTAATTTCTTCAATCACCGGCAGAACGCGCCTGAGCTCTTCTTCCGCAGTAACCGAGGTGCGGCGTTGCGGCGCCCTCGGCTCCTCTTGTGAAGCGGGCGTCACCGCTGCGCCCGGTCGCGTGGACTCGCCGCCAATGTCGAGGATGTCAGCGCCTTGCTCGAGCAGTCGCAAGGCGTGTTCAACTGCCGCGCCTGGTTCCAGGTAAAGGCCGCCATCAGAGAAGGAGTCAGGCGTGACGTTCACCACGCCCATCACCAAAGTGCGCTCGCCCAGCGCGAGTGAGCGCCTGCCGATGTTCCAGTCGAAGGTGGCGCGCATCCGAAAGTGATTGTAGACCTGTAGATGTTTACGTGGGGACAGCCGCCCCGGCTGTCCCGCCGGAGGAAGCTCGAAAGGCAGCAGGCGAGCTATCGCTCGCCCCGACGGGCGAGGCGCCCGTTCCCACACAGACATTGCTGAGGCGCTCTTAATGAGCACGGAGCTAGTACCCTTGGCACCAGCGGAAGCGGTTCGGTGCTGCCAACCGGTGCTACAATCCAGCTAAG
>DASSQB010000211.1:0-12056 GCA_035702725.1 Terriglobales bacterium
CCCCAGCAGGAACGGCAAATAGGGGTGTTGCAGATCGCGCTCGCGCCACCCCAGAATAGAGGTATCCAGGGTTACGACCAGCGCGGAGTAGCCCGCCGCCTCCGCCCGCCGCAGCAGGCTGGCCGTTACCTCCGGATGCGTTGTCCAGTAGAGCTGGAACCAGCGCGGCCCCTCGCCGCAGGCCTGCGCTACCTGCTCCAGCGGCTTCGAGGAAAGCGTGCTGAGCACGCTGGGCACGCCCAGGGAGGCTGCCGCCCGCCCAGTAGCCAGCTCTGCCTCGCTATGAATAATGCCCTGCACACCCACCGGTCCCAGCAGCACCGGCGCCGGCAACTTCCTGTCCAGCAGTTCCACACTCAGGTCGCGTTGCGCTACATCGCGCAGCATGCGGGGCACAATGCGCCAGCCGTAGAACGCCTCCCGGTTGGCGCGCGCCGTCTGCTCCCCGCCCGCCGCTCCCGCCACGTAGTCGTAGGCCCGGGGCTCCAGCACTTGCTTGGCTTTCTGTTCCAGGGCATCGGGCGAAATCGGAACCGCGGGCTTGGCGCCCATCAGCCCCGCCTGATAGATCGCCAGCTGCCGCTCTACCCCTGAAAGCTTCGCCTGTGCTGCTTTGCTCTCCATATCGGTCGGCAGATTGTACACCGCTCACAGCGCGCCTCCGTCTTGCTGTAAATTAGTTGACTGGGGGTTTACGACGATGGCGAATGCAGCGGTTTCCGACCTTGCCAGCAAAACCTGTGTTCCCTGCCGCGGCGGCGTGCCGCCTCTCAAGGGGGCGCAACTGGAGTCGTTCAAAAAGCAACTGCCGGGCTGGACCGTGGTCAACGAACACCACCTGACCCGCACCTACAAGTTTCCCGACTTCCGCCAGGCGCTGGAATTCGTCAACCGCGTGGGCGAGCTGGCGGAAGAGCAGGGCCACCATCCCGATATCGTCTTGAAGTGGGGCGAGGTCGGCATCACCACCTACACCCACAAAATTGACGGGCTGACGGAGAGCGACTTTATCCTGGCGGCCAAGATTGACCGCTTGGCGAAGTAAGCAACTTGTCGGGTAGCAGGGATGCCCTCGTCCGGGCCTCGAGCCCGCGGCCCCACTATCTACGGAATGTTTTCGATCATGCCGATGTTTGCTTGCAGAACTTCCTGGGTATTGAAAGCGAGGTGGCGGCCATCAGGCGAAATGTCGAATTGAGTAAAGGGCGAATCGAACCAGTAATGAAAGGGCACAGGAATACTCACAGGGACTCGCGTGAGGCCATGGCCACTCCAGTCAAGCTTCCATAGCACACCTTTCAGATCTGCTTTGCCCTGAATAAGGTATATCTCGTTCTTTGGGCCGCGAGCGTACCAAGTAATCCAGCCACGAAAGACTTGGCGCGGTACTTTGTTGCGGTCATACACCCAGAGCCCTGCATGTGGGTCGTCTTCCTGCACTGGCTGCACGATGTAGGCAATTGAATGTTCATCAGGCGACCACCGGAATAAGAAGGCATTCTCATCAGAGGGTAGCGTGATCAGCGTCTGTGTATTCGGCGTAGCGAAGATTTCAACCTGGCCATGAAGTCCCTGGAAGAGCAGCCGTCCGTCAGATCCCACGTCGGAGGAGTTGTCCGGAGCGCTGTTCAGCAAAGCCTGTGGCGCTCCCCCAGAAATAGAAATCCGGCGATATTCGGAGCTGGGTGAGCCCGATAAGGAGATCGATGCATACGAGGTATAAACCAGGTATCCGCTATCTGGAGTCCAGCAAGGAAAGATATTTATCCGCTGATCCTGGACCAATGGCACGGGATTCGAACCATCCGGGTTTGCGAGCCAGATTCCTTCTTTTTCGACGCCCTTGAGGTTGGAAAAGTAAGCAAGGTGCTTTCCGTCGGGGGAGTAAGCCGGACCGAATTGATCTCGAGCGGCGTCCGCGATCAGTAACTTTGCGCTCTGCTGGCCGGCTGCGTCCAGATCCAGCTGTACGATGTTGACATTCGCACGGAAGCTGGAAAACACTATGCGTTTCCCGTCCGCTGAAATATCCAACTGCGCGTCATCGCCCTGGCCGGAAGTAATCTGCTCAAGCTGACTGCCGTCTTCTGAGATTTTCCAAATATTCAGCGTCCCGCCACGGCTGGAGGCAAAGTAGATGAAGCGACCCTCCGCTGACCATGCAGGCGAAAGCACCAATGCGTTGTCATGCGTTAATTGGCGCAGCTTGTCCGAATCAACGTTAGCGACCTCCAATTCACCGTAGGGACCGCCCCACGATGTGGCGAAAGCAATCTCGCGGCCATCCGGGGAAAAACGCGGGGCGCTGTTCAAGAAACCGGTCGTGCTATTCCCCCTTCCCCAACCGGGTCTGCGAGTTGATGCTAATTCGTGCCCGTTTTGCCCAAAAGAGTCGGAGATCCATATTGCTCCCGTGACACTATTGCGGTACGCGAACGAACGCCCATCGCGGGACCAAGTCGGGTCCGCGGCATTCAAAATGAACCGCCTGGGAATCCCACCCAGCGCAGGGACCTTCCAAATATCCCAGATACCGGAGTCATTCAGCCGCGCGTAGGCAATCTCCGTCCCGTCGGGCGACCAGCACGGACGCGTCTTGAGATTCGGGTCGTCGGTGAGTTTGACCAGATTGCCGCCGTTGATCAGGCCAACGTAGATGTTATAGTGCCCATCCTTGTTTGAGACGAGCGCGACCGAGCGTCCATCCGGCGAGAGCGTCGGATACGATTGCACGCCAGAGAAATTTGTAACCGCGCGGAAGTGCATCGCGGCGGAATGTGGGCTGCGAAAGGCCAACGTCAGGAACACAGCACCCGTGAGCAGAGCGCCGCCGGCGAATGCCACAGCCCACGGTAGCAGGCGTCGCCAACCCGGTCTCGGTGGCGATGGTAAAGGCACAACCGCATCCGTATCCGCGCCCGAAATGACGTCTTCAATCGCAATGCGCACATCACCGATCGCCTGGAGCCGCTGCTTCGAGTCTTTTTTCAAACAGCGCTGCAGCAGCTTGCGAATACCGCGCGGTGTGCTGGGCGTGAGCAAAGACCAATCAGGCTCGCTCTTGATCACGGATGCAAGCGTGTCAGTCACCGTTTCGCCGCCGAAGGCCATCTTTCCTGTCAACATCTCATAGAACACGCAGCCAAAGCTCCAAATGTCCGAGCGCCGATCTGCGGCTTTGCCTTTGGCTTGCTCCGGAGACATATACGCGGCCGTGCCCAGAATGATTCCGTCCCGCGTCATCATGCGTGTGATAGTCGGGGAGCTTGCGATATCCCTGGACGCGCCCTCGCTTTCGAGCATCGTAGCCAAGCCGAAGTCCAGGAGCTTTACCTTACCCTCGGGCGTCACCTTCACATTCGCTGGTTTCAGGTCGCGATGCACGATGCCGCGCTCGTGGGCGTATTCGAGCGCCTCACAGATCTGTTTCGCAATCGGCAGTGCTTCGGTCTGAGATAGTGGCGACTGTGAGAGTTGATCGGCGAGAGTCGGCCCTTCCACGAGTTCCATTACCAGCACCAGCACGCTGGAATAGTCTTCGAAGCCGTAAATGGCCGCGATGTTGGGGTGATTTAAAGAGGCCAGAACCTTGGCCTCACGCTCAAACCGCCGCATGCGTTCAGGGTCGCCGGCAAAGTACTCTGGCAAAACCTTAAGCGCGACGGCGCGGCCCAGCTTGGTGTCAATGGCGCGATAGACCTCACCCATTCCGCCTGCGCCCAGACGCACGGCGACCTCATACGACCCGAACCTGGTGCCGGTGGTGAGGGTCATTGGGGCGCCATTATAGCCCCACTAGAGTGCAGCAGTTTGTGGAGGAGAGTCAGTCTCGAAGCAATTGGAGGCGGGTACCGGGATGATGAGATTGCTGCTCCGCAACCCTCACTTGTAGCTCAGCGCCAGCACCCGGTTGGCGCCGTTCTGCGTATCGTAGGTGACTTCCACCTGGTGGCCGGCGGGCAACTGGTTGCGCAGGTCGCCTTCAAAGAAGAGCAGGCGCGCGGCGCCGCGGCCGCTCCGCAGTGTCACGATGGATTTGTCCGGCTGGCCAATGGCGCTTTCAAAAAACAGAACGTCTTCCACCAGCCCGCGCTCGGTGTAGGTGCCGGCCGCGCTCGCCGTAAGCTGAGCTCTTCTTGCGGGCACGAGCCCGGCCCGCGCTACCCTCTGCCGGCGCCGCCACTCCGCCGCGGCGTTGGCCGCCATCACGCCCGACATGCTCAGCAGAATCAGCGCGTAGAACAGGTTATCCACCGTGTCAAACGAGCCCTGGGCAAAAATGTACGCAATTCCCAGCAAAGGCACGATGGCCAGCACAAGCGAGGCAATTAGCAGCATGGATTCTCCGCCGAAGTGAAAGGGGTTGGGCTCGCCTGTCTCCGCAGCCTGCATTCCGTTAGAATGAAGACTTTGCGGCAACTTGGGTGGCGGGACGAAATTCCGCCCAGCCTGCCGCATGAAGACAAGTTGATGTCCTCACGCGCCCATGGCTTTTCCCTGGTAGAGGTCCTGATCATTACGGGACTGGCGATGTTGCTGGCCGCCGCCCTCATACCCCGGTTGCTCAATTCCCGGGTTGCCGCCAACGAGGCTACAGCGGTGGCCAACGTGGATATTATCACTTCCGCGCAACAGTCCTACAAGGTGGCTTATCCTGCCATCGGCTACGCCGACTCGCTCGCGCGCCTGGCCGGCAACTGCAACCTGCGCCAGTGCCGCCCGACGGCGGACCATGCCTGCCTGATTGATTGCCATCTGCCCGAAGGAGTGCGGGAGTCACGCGGCGGCTATTTTTATGCGCTTAGCGGCGCCAACCCTGCCGGCTTCGGTCCCAACTCGACTTACGTGGTCGTCGCCGCCGCGGAGACGGTTCACAAGACGGGAGACCACGACTTCTGCGCCGTGGAGGATGCCAGGATCCGCTGGCAGGCTCCTGTTGCCGCTACGTCCGCCAGTTCCATTACCCATTCTGTTTGCCAGCAACTGCCGGTGATGCCGTAATGTCCTCGACTTTCGCTGCCCCCAGCCCTCCGGTCCCCAGTCTCCGCCCGCGCCTGCTCTACTCCCCAATGGGAATCGTGGCCGTCGCTCTTGTGGCGCGGGTGGTGAGCATCCTGCTCCGCCACCGTTACGCTATACCTGCTGCCTATGGCCACCTGTTTTTTGGCTTTGAAGTGGGCAGAATCGCCAGCGCTCTCGCCTCCGGACACGGCTTCAGTTCGCCTTTCCCCGGCCCCTCCGGCCCTACCGCCTGGCTGGGCCCGGTCTATCCCCTCATGGTGGCCGGCGTATTCAAGGTGTTCGGCATTTACACCGCCGCTTCCGCCTTGGCGATCATGGTGATCAACAGCGTCTTTTCCGCGTTCACCTGCCTGGCCATTTATCTCGTCGGCATGGAACTTTTTGGTGTCGCGGTAGCTGTGCTCGCCGCCTGGGCCTGGGCTCTCCTGCCCTACAGCATCAATTGGAGCTTCTGGATCTGGGAAACCGCGGTTTCCGCTTTTCTGCTGACCCTGCTGTTCTGGCTGACCCTGCGCCTGGCCCGCCGGCCACGAGCGCGCGCTTGGGCCGTCTACGGCCTGCTGTGGGGCGTGCTGGCGCTCACCAACGCCTCCTGCCTTTCCTTCCTTCCCGTGGCCGCCTTGTGGCTGTGGTATCGCCTGCAGCAAGAGCGCCAGTTCCGCTTCCGCCATGCCGCCACTTCGGCGCTGTTCTTTGTGCTGGCGGTATCACCCTGGGTCGCCCGCAACTACGCGGTCATGGGCAAGTTCATCTTTCCGCGCAGCGATTTTGGGGAAGAGCTCTACATGGGCAATCACGAGGGCTCCGAAGGCCTGTGTATGTTCTGGGACCATCCTGTATGGAACAAATACGAGATGGCGAGCTTTGCCCAGCAGGGTGAGCTGGCTTACGTGGCCGCCAAGCAGAAAATTGCGGAGCAGTGGATTGCGCGGCACCCCGGCCGTTTTGCCGAATTGACTCTGAAACGAGTAGGCTTCTTCTGGTTCACCATTCCGGAACAGGGCCGCATTGCCCGGCGTTTTGGCATTGGCTCCCGCCACGCCCTGTACTTTGCCGTTGCCCTGCTCGCTTTCTGGGGATTGTGGCTGGCTTTCCGGCGCCGCCATAACGCCGCCTGGCTCTTGGCGGGGCTCTTTCTCTTCTATCCGCTGGTTTACTACATCACCCATTGCCATCCCCGGTATCAGCACCCCATCACCCCGGAGATGCTGCTGCTCGCAGTTTTTCTCCTGCACAGTTCCTGGAAGGAAGAGCCGCGCTTTTTGCGCTTCGGCCGCAAGAAGACAGCGACTTCTTCATCTGCCGACGGGCCTGCCGAAGAGGAGCGCGTGGCCGTGAGCCGTACGCAAAACTGATTTTTCAACCACAGAGGACACAGAGTACACAGAGGAAATACATTCGAAAACCGAACCTTGCGTGGCCAGGTGTAACAGCCATGGTCCCGCAATGGATGATTCCGCAGATAGCTGTCGCCCCTTATTTTTGAATCCTCTGTGCTCTCTGTGTTCTCTGTGGTTAAAAAAGGAGTTCCAGTCATGCAGAAAATCGTTCCCTTCCTCTGGTTCGACGGCAAAGCCGAAGAAGCGATGAATTTCTACACCTCCATCTTCAAGAATTCCAAAATCAAAACCGTCCACCGCTTCGGCGACGCCGGCCCCGGCCCCAAGGGAACGGTTATGTCCGGCACCTTCGAGATTAACGGACAGGAGTTCATGGCCTTGAATGGCGGCCCGCTATTTGCCTTCACTCCCGCCATCTCCTTCTTTGTGAACTGCGAGACCCAGGCCGAAGTTGATGAACTGTGGGAAAAACTCTCCGCCGGCGGCGAGAAAAGCCGCTGCGGCTGGCTGCGGGACAAGTTTGGCGTCTCCTGGCAGATCATTCCCACCGCGCTGGGCAAACTTCTGGGCGACCCCGACCGCGCCAAGGCAAACCGAGTCATGCAGGCCATGCTGAAGATGGACAAGATTGATATTCAGGGATTGCAGCGGGCCGCCGACCAACGCTCCTAGGTGGGCTCCGGACTGAAGCAAAACTTTGCTGATTAATGGCCCACCACCGCCTCATACACCACCATCTTCGCCGCCGGTTTACCGTTCTCTTCCTGCTCCGGCGCGTAAACCCGGTGGGTTTCCTCGTCTACCGCCAGGCTGTGCACCTTCTTCTGCGCCGGGAAATCTTCCAGCTTGCGGAAATGGTTAGCGTCCTCTTCTTGGAACACGGAGATGGCGCCACTGTAGCACGCCTCGTAGATGCGCCGCAGGCCGCTATCGTACTTGATGACGTCGCCGCCATCAGCCAGAGGCAGGTAGGCGATGGGTTCGTGCTTCTCCAAGTCGAAAACCGTCATCAGGTCGTTGTCTTCGCAGGAAAGGAAAGCTCGGCGATGTTCCGCGTCCAGGGCCATGCCATGATTGCCCCGGCAGCGCCCCACAGCGTAGCGGCCCACTACCTGGTCGGTCTGGGGATCAATAACCGCGAAAATGTTCTGGTCCTGCAGGTTCACGTACACCTTGCGGGCCACCGGATCGTACTGCGGCATACCCGTTTCGCTGTCGAAGCTCAGATTCCTGATTACGGTGTCGCTGCGTACGTCAATTACCGCCTCGGTTTTGCCGCGCTCATCGGAGACATAGAGCTTGTGGAAGGGCGGGGCGTAGGCGCTCCCGTCGGGCTTGTCGCGGGTGGGAATTTTCTTGATGACCTTGAACTGGCGCAGGTCAATCACCCCGATTTTGTTCTCGTACCAGTCGGAGGTGTAGACCTTGTGCAACTCGGGGACGTACTCCACGCCTTCCACCCCGGGCACATCGGGAATGGCCTTGACCAGCCGGTTGTTTCGCAGGTCAATTACGTAAAGAATCCCGGCCCCCAGGTGGGCGGAGAGCAGGTAGTGGTCCTGGGAGTCAATGGTCAGGTAATCGAAGCGTTTTCCCGCTGGGCCGGGCAGGTTGATCGTGGCCACCTGCTTCAGAGCATGCCCGCCCAATTGCGTCGCGGCCAGCAACATCACCGCCACACTGCCGAAATTGCCCATCGTCAGTCCCCTGGTTAATCACGCTAAACCGCTTGCTTTCTCTCCGCTGCCGGGTCACAACGATGGAGGCCGAGTTTGACAGCGGTCAAAACGGGAAGTCTCGCCCGGAACAGAGCATTGATTCTAGGCGACCTCTGCCCGTTTTAGGAAACGAGCCCAACCCCAGCCCAAGTCCCCGTCCTGAATCTCTTTCTTGAATCCTGCCCAACTGCCAGCAAACACACTGAATACGCCGACGTCTACGCCCTCCCCTTCCTTTGGACAAAGACTTGCTCCACGGTACGGCGGTCATAGCGAAAACAAAGCGAATCTTGCTTTGCGAAGGAACTCATTATGGTCGAGTTAAAAGAATTCAAGGTCACACAACGCGACGGGCAAATCCTGCGTTTGCTGCTGGAAGGCTGCAGCAACAAGGAAATTGCCAGTGAACTCAAAATCAGCCCGCGTACCGTCAAGCAGCACCTGCGTTCGCTGTTCCAGCGCGCCGGTATTGATGGCGGGCGCAAGCGGGTCAAACTGGCCACAGCCCTCATGTGGCGGGAGCAAACGCAATGCAACCACGCAATCGGCTAACCCCAAGGGAAATCGAAGTTGCTGCCCTGGTCTGGGAAGGCATGACCAACCGGGAAATCGGCCAAAGCATCGGCACCACCGAGCAAGTGGTCAAAAACTACCTGCGTGTCATTTTCGATAAGCTCGGGGTATGGAGCCGCCTGGAACTGGCCTTGTACATCGCCAATCATGGCGGCGAAGGCTGGCGCCAGCAAGCGGTGGTGGAAGCCTCGGCAGAGTCGCACGCGCGCCCGGTCGAGGCCAAAGCCGTGGCTGCAGGACACTGAGCGATCGGGCAGCGGTGGAGCGGCGGCCGTGATGGCGCGCCGTCTCTGCTGCTGTTGCATCCCCCGAAGCATGGAGGTAGCATCCTTGCTGGACGCGGTTTTGGCCGTGTTTTCCACAGTGTGTCGGCAGCTTAAAATCGGCCGCATGGGCAACTGCCGTCGGTGTTGCATATTGCTCTAGCTACTTGCAACGCCCTGCCCCTCAGCTGCTCGCTTTCGCCTGCACCATTTCTCGGCAGCACTGCTGTGGATGCCATGCACTACGCTGAGCGTTCGCAGCTTGCAACGAGGCAAATAACCATTGACCGCGGCGGGAGTTAGGAGTTACACCCACCCAGCATGCCCACCATGCGGTGCACTCTCCGTTGACTTCATGCCGGGTGACGCCACCACGCCGACAGCCACCGTCCTGATTGTGGACGATGATCCTGCCATGCTGTGCTACATCCGCACCTTACTGGAACTGGATAACTACCGCGTGCAAACCGCCGCCGGCGGCCTGGAAGCTGTCCATCTGGTCGCTGCCGGCCTGCTTCCCGATGTCGTGCTCCTGGACGTCAACATGCCCGGATTAGACGGCCTGGAAACCCTGCGCCAGCTGCTGCACATACGCCCCAGCCTGAAGGTGATCATGTGCTCGGGCGCTCCCGATCCGCGCCAGGCGCTGGAGGCGTTCGTCAACGGCGCCCAGGACTTTCTCACCAAGCCGTTCCGGCACTTGTACCTCTCCGCCACCCTCGAACGCTGCCTGGCCACGCGCAATAGCGGCCGCCAGGCCGTACCCTGGCATGTGGTCCAGGAAATGTGGGAAATGGCGAACTGAGACGGGTACACGCCCGCTAATTTGAGATCGGCAGGTCAGCGGTGAGGTCTAGAGGCGCCCTGCCCCAGCCTTGCCGACTCGGGCGGCAGGACGGCTGATGGCCGCCTGCTGGGCCAGATATTGCTCCAGCGTCTGCCGCTCCGGCTTGCCCATGCCAATGAATTTCACGCCCACGCCAAAGCCGGCGTGGCTGCTGGTCACCAGGCCGGGCGTGGTCAGCTTGCCGCTTTCCAGCCAGATCACCAGGTTCAGTTGCGTGCTGACCGGAAGCGGAATCATCATCTCGATGTAGCATCCGCCCAGGCTGAGATCCGCCAAATTACCCCGCACCGGCGAACCGGAGGAGAGGCGCACTTCCACGCTGGCCTTGCATTCAAAACGAGGAAAGCGGCGGCGGTCGGCTGCTTTAATAGGCAGATAGGTGTCGGGCCCAGCCGGGGGCAGCGGCACATCCCAAAGAGGCTGGTCGGGAACGGCGTTTTCCACTCCCACCAGGCCTTCCTCTTCGCTGCCGGCATCTCCCACCCGAGTGACGCGAAAACGCGCCTTCTGCCCCTGGTAGGTCAGGCCCACCGCGTCGCCCGGCTTGAGTTGGCGCTGCACCCCTTCCAGCAGCGCTCCCTGGGCGCTGATGTTTCGCGTAGACACCGAATCAACGAACGGCTTCCCCGAGGCGTCTGTGCCCCAGAGCTTGACCGCCAGTTTGGCATCGGTGCGTCCTTGCCTGCGCCGGCCCATACCCTCCCTTGCCTGTAATTAAGCTGGTGTTGGCATGTTACCCCTCCTAGCAGCCACTCTCACAGGTTACCGGCGTCACCACGTGGGTGACCTGGCGGTTACCGCTCCCGGGTGGCGCATCCTGTCGTCCAGGCCGATAATCGCGTGGTAAAACTGCGCAAAAGCTTGCAATCCACAACCTTAACCGGACCTTAAAAACCCTTAATTTTCAGCAGATTAGCCGTCTTGGCCGGCGGCATGGCGATTGCTATTTTCGAGCCTTCTTCCTTCGCTGTTCCGGAAGCAAAGCGCTGAGGCCCTGGAATGACCTACAAAGAAACTTTCTGGATGGCTTGCGACACCATCGAGCACAACCGCGCCGAATATGGCCCGTTCAACAGCCGTCTGGAAGCAGAACTGGAAGCCCGCAAGCTGGGTTTCCCCTACCTGCTGCGTTACGAGCACGAAATTGGCGATAACGACGAAATCCAGGACGTGCGCGTGGTCTTCATCGAGCTGCCCGAGGCCTCCGAGTTGGAGCGCCCCTCCCCGGTTCGCCTCTATACCCGCTGCGCCACCTGCGGCGAGGCCGCCAGCCACGACAAAAACTGGCAGGCGGAAGTCTGGGCCGACATTCACGAGTTTGAGCACTGCCGCCACATGGTCCGGCTTTTCGAACAGACCCGCAGCGAGGGTCTGAAGGAAATCGTAGGCTGGCGCCAGGAGTAGGCGCCGGCTCACAGGCTTGCGCGCCCTTCGTCTGCTTCTTAACGGTTCTATCCCGCCGCGCAAGGCCCTGGAGCACATACCCGTACCGGCCCGTGCTCGCGATCAGAACGGGAAGCAGTCTACAGCCGTTGGATCTGATTGGAGACCTGCCCTTTGCCGCGCCCTGCGGCAGCCCACATCATCAAGAGCAACTCGATGCGGTCTGCGACCTCGAGTTGGTGGCAGATGTTCGAGAAAGCGATCTGTAGTTGCTCAGGAGATAGCGCCATCGTACGGGCGATTTCTCCATCGGTGTGTCCACGCGCAAACAAACGGATAAGGTGACGCTGTGAACTGCTCAGTTGTCGTTGCATGACGCACGCTCCCTGCTGACTACGAGTCGTGACGCCTGAATGGCCGCCAGCCACAACGCGATCTGAGAAATTGGAAACGGTGGGGGGGAGGCTGGCGGGCGTGATTGTCATGCCAACCCCAGAGGCTGTCAAGAGTAAATTGCGCGGCACTTCAGCTCTTGCGTGAAATCCGATGAAAACATTCGCACTTCAGGACAGCAGAGAAGTGCACACTGGCAGGTGGCCCACTCAAGCCCGGCTTTGGCCTAGGTCCCTCGACTTGCTCGGGATTTCGGCGCGCGGCTCAGATGCCGCGCAAGCGCCTCAACTTGAGTGGGAAAGTTCATACATCACAGACATCGCCGGATTGACGAACTAGCTTGTCTTCCTGTCCCGCGGACTGACACGTTTTCAGTACAGCGGGCAGAGTCAGGCAAATACGCGCCCGCCCTGGAGTGCGTGAGCCGGGCCTGCGAGTATCCCCGGACCTTCGGACACGCTCACCACACTTATTACCAGATTGCTTGCATTCATTCCTTAATCGGCAGCCGCGACCT